>NZ_JRJZ01000050.1:0-506 GCF_000800875.1 Cetobacterium sp. ZWU0022 | reverse complement strand
TTTGATAATCAGCTTTTTTAGCTTCATCTATAAATTCATTTTGATAAAGATTATATAATTTATCTAATTCTGCTTTTTCATTTTTATTTGAAGATTTTATAACCTCTACATTTAAACTATAATCAAAATATTTTCTTTTCTCATGTGATTCAATTGATAAATCTCTATTTACTATCATTCCAAGAGTTGGAGTTTGAACTCTACCTAAAGCTAACCTTGAATTACTTCTTAAAGAGTAATATCTTGAATAATATATTCCTACCATCATATCAGCTACACTTCTTGCTCTAGCTGACTTATACAATGTTTCATAATTTTTATTATTTTCTATTTTTTCAAATGCTTTTATTATATTTTCTTTGTTATTATCGTTTATCAAAACTCTTTCAACAGGTTTTTTATTTTTAAAATAGTGTAAAACTTCATCAATTAAAAGTTGACCCTCGGAATCTGGATCACCTGCATGGATTATAGAATCACATTTTTTTAATAACTCTTTTATTACA
>NZ_JRJZ01000150.1:0-350 GCF_000800875.1 Cetobacterium sp. ZWU0022 | reverse complement strand
CTCTTTTTAAAAAGAATCTTTTTTCTTATTATTTAATAATATCTTTTTAAGACCCCTTATAAACCCTTTATTTATAAGGGGTAAACGTATACAAGTAAGTACCAAAAGGTGCAAAACTATAATTAAGTAAGTACCAAAAGGTGCAGAAGTAAGTACCAAAAGGTGCAAAACTATAATTAAGTAAGTACCAAAAGGTGCAAAACTATAATTAAGTAAGTACCAAAAGGTGCAACCAAGTAAGTACCAAAAGGTGCAAGTAAGTACCAAAAGGTGCAAAAAAAAATTGTAAGTAAGTACCAAAAGGTGCAGAAATTAGATTAAATAAATAATAAAAGGTGCAAAGTAAAATA
>NZ_JRJZ01000145.1:0-581 GCF_000800875.1 Cetobacterium sp. ZWU0022 | reverse complement strand
TTAATTAGCCATTAAAAAACGAACAATAAAATTATAGAAAAAATAAAGAATATATGATATAATTCTAGTAGAAATTAATGCAACTAAAAATAAAGGGAAATCGTGAAACAGTGATACCGTAGTCCTTGTTTTTAATTAATTTTCAATTGAATATTTTCGTCAGGGAAATCGGAAACAATGATAACGTAGTCCTGTAAAAGTAAGTGCTTATTTAAGTGCTTGTTTTTGCAGGACTTTTTTTATTATTTAATTAAAAATCAGGAGGAAATTTAACATGAAAAAATTTTTAATGTCAATCTTATTTGCATTTATATTTATTATAAATGTAGTTCCGAGCTATGCTCTAAAATTCTATCCTTTAAATTATGATAAAAGGATTGATTTGGATGGTGGTTATGGAGAATTTACATTAGTGAATACTTCTAAAGAACCAATCAGATATAAATTAGAAGCGACAAATACAAAAAAGATAACAGATATATCCAAGTTAGTAACGATATATCCAAAAGTTTTAACTATTGAGCCTTTAGAAGAAAAAAGCTTTAAAGTATATGTAAAAGAAGATTCAAAATTAAAAGATG
>NZ_JRJZ01000123.1:0-1419 GCF_000800875.1 Cetobacterium sp. ZWU0022 | reverse complement strand
TAAAATTTAAATTATAAGTTGTTATAGCTTTTAAAATTTTATATTCTTTATTATCTAACTCTCTCATTAAATCGTTAAATGCTCGATTACTTGCTTCTTTTATTTCATCCTCTGTAAATTTTTTGTTATTAATAATTTCTTTACACATAATCCTTCTCCCGTTTCTTTAATCTTAATCCTAATATAAACTTTGCTTCAAGTTGAAGCAAAGTTTAAAATGAATATCTTATTCCAATTCCCCCGTATACTTGATTATTACTTCTTACAATTGGAGAATCTGAAATTTTATCATCAAAATACTCTACTCCCACAAATGTATTAACCACAAGTTGCTCTGTTATGTTTGTTTCTATTGCTATATTAGCTCCTGCACTAAAAGAATCTGATGTTGAATAACTTTTATTAATTTGAGGACTTCTTATAGCTTCTTCTTGAGAAACTCCTACATAATAATTTAAAAACTCTTTATCATAATATTTAAAAGATAATGTTGGTAAAATTGCCACTCTATCATTTATATAAATAATCTTAGAAAGATTTATTTCTCCTTTTGAACCATGTTCTCCCCATATATAATTTATATTTCCAACTGTATCTTCTGTAAAATCAAAATCCATTGATAAACCACCCATCAATTGACTCTTTCTATCTTTTATATTATAACCCTTATCCATATCAGAATTACTAATAGACCATCCTTCAAAATATCCACCTAATGGTTCTCCAATTACTGACCAAGAAAAACCATCTTCCTCATATGCTTTAATTCCTACTGTTCCACCATTTATAAAAAATCTATCGTAACTCAAATTAACCAATGGTAAGGGTCTTATTTGGTCTTTAGCTCTATAAATTGAATTTGAGAATGTTGTTGCTATCCCTATTGATTGAACTTCATTAGCCATAGTCAAAGAGCTAATTGCTAATGCTCCTAGTAATAAATATTTTTTCATTTTTTATCTTCCTCCCGATTTTGATTTTCCATTAATAAATTGACATTTCTTACAATAGTTTCTCCATCTAATTTTTTATAATTTAACCATTTTATATTAAATTCTTCAGTTGATAGATGATAATACTCTTTACATTTCTGTTGATCTATTTCTCCTGATGTTGCAACATAAGCTAATTCTAATGGACTCAATGCTAATTCAAATAATCTACTACCTTTAGGACTTTTAAAATAGTATTGTCTTTTAATAATCGCACTATAAATTATTTCAATTTCTCTTTCATTTAATCCAAACAATTTATATATATCACTATCTTGTTTTGCATTTGCATTAGGTAAGAAAAATCTAGTGTAACAAGCGTCTAAAACTGCACTTAATATATTTGAATTTGCTATATCTGATAATGATTGAGTAGCAAAAACAACTGAAGTATTTTTCTTTCTAAGAACTTGGAACCATTCTCTTA
>NZ_JRJZ01000074.1:0-645 GCF_000800875.1 Cetobacterium sp. ZWU0022 | reverse complement strand
AAAAAGTAAATAAATTAAATAGTGAAGAAAAAAAAGCTTTCGAAAAACATTTAAAATCTATTGAAAAATTATTAAAATAAAATATAGAGCTTCTAAGTAATTTACCTAGAAGCTCTCTTTTAAAAACAAAAAACTTATTTAATGGAGGTATAAAATAAATGGCACATTACAAATGTTTAATTTGTGGGGAAGAGGATTTATTCGATTTTATCTATAAGTTTGACCTTAGAATTAAAAATCTAAATTTCATAGAACCAAAAAAAATTGAAGAATTAGAAAAAATTGGAATTAGATGTTCAAACTGTGAGAACTTTGGTAGTCATATAGATGAAATAGCTAAGGTAATTGAATAATGCCTTGGATATGTAAAAAATGTGGTGTTGGAGAAATTGTAGCTATTAATACAAGAAGATACAGTAATACACATAAAATATTAAAAAATGGAAATATCGGTAAAATAATTTATAAAGATAAAATAGGTGAAACAATGGCAACTAATTATATATGTGAAAAGTTCGATACATATTTCAATGATGGTATTTATACAAAATTAAAAGATGTTGCGGATTGGGAAAAATAAATTTAAATATTATTATCTAGCTTCCAGGTAATAATCCTGGAAGCTCATTTAAAACTTATAGAGGT
>NZ_JRJZ01000077.1:0-85874 GCF_000800875.1 Cetobacterium sp. ZWU0022 | reverse complement strand
CTTATTCTAAGCTACTTTTAACATGTCGTAACTTTTCATTACGAAACGTGTCGCACCATTGAAATTATTTTTACCTTGCTCAGTTGGATATGTATGTGCGTCAACTATAGTCCACATATATGCATCTTCTTGTTCAAATAGTGCATTAGTCATAACATCTCTACGTTCATCCTCTGCAACAAAACGCTTTCCTGATTTATTTACAAATATTCTATCCTCAACACTTCCCTCTATATTTCCACTCAAACTTCCATTTATAGGATCTCCCATCGGAAGAAGCTGAATGTACTGTAAACCAACCAAGTTTGCTGCTGCTTTTTCAGCTGCCATAAACATAACTTCACCTGTTGCTCCCGGATGATTTGTTGTTGGGATATCTTTTGTAAGCTTTGAGTTATAGTGTTGACGAAGTTCAACGTTAGCACCAAATCCACCTGTTGCAATTACAACTCCATTTTTAGCTTTTGCTACAATATTTTCTTTTCTTCCTAATGCTTTCACTCCTACAACTCTTCCGTTTTCTAATATTAAATCTTCAACTTTTGTATCTGTCAGCACTGTTATTCCCTTATTTTTAGAGATATAATCCTCGTAAGTTCCTATGAATCCTGTTCCTAAAGGTTTTTCTGGTTTGTGACTTCTTGGATATAAAGCTCCTAAAACTGTAAATATCTCATCTTTGAATCCCATTCCTAAGCTTTCTAACCATTCGATTCCTGGATATGAATTTTCAACAAAAGTTTTTATTAAAACTGGTTTTCCTAATTTATCTCCACCTTCAAATGTATGTTTATAATGTAAATCTACTGAATCTTCTATTCCTAAAGGTTTTTGTCTCTTTGGGTCTACAGCATTATATGCTGATCCAGCAATAAGAGTGTTCCCTCCAACTCTTGGCATCTTCTCTAAAACTAATACTGTTGCACCATTTTGATGAGCTGAAACTGCTGCTGCTAAACCAGCTCCTCCACCTCCAACTACAATTACATCTGCATTATACTCTCTATTCTCTTTTACTGTATTTGTTACAACTTTTTTTCTCAATGTATTTAAATCCCCGCCTGCTGCTCTTAATGCTCTTGTTATAGCAGCAATTACCCCTTTACTTGTTGCTGTAGCTCCTGCAACCTCATCCACTCCAAGACTTTGATACTCAACAACCTCTGCTGGAATTCTTTGTAAAGCTACATCTGATATAAGTGGACTCTCATCATGTTTTACTATTTTTACACTTTCTATTTTTTTCGAATTAACTTTAACCTCAACTTGGATATTATCTTTATATCCTGGTGCAGAACCTATATATGTTCCTGGCTTAAAATTAGATGCTACAGCAAATTTTGAAATAATAAGTGTCGATAAAATTAACTTATCAATCATTTTAAATTTCATATCTCCTCCCGTTTTGCGCAATCGGTTGCGCATTATTTTTTATGATTATATTACTATAAAAACTATAAAATGTCAATTTTTAAATTATTATGTAATAAAATACTATATTTAAATATAAAAAGATATAGTGTAAAATAAAAAGGTAGTAATTAAAAGTTTATGGAGAAAAATATGGGAAAAATTACATTAAAAGACATTGCTGCTAAAACTGGATATAGTATTTCAACTATATCAAGAAGTTTAAGTGATAATAATCGAATTCCTTTAGAAACAAGGGAAGAAATAAAAAAAATAGCAAAAGAGTTAAACTATACTATAGATATTAATGCTCGAAACCTTTCTAAAAAAAGTTCAAATACAATTGGTGTTTTCATGCAAGATGATTTTTTTAAAATACCTCATAGCACATTTACAAATGTATTTTGGAGCACACTTCACGAAGAGATTCAATTAAAAAAATACGAACCCGCTTTATATCTCTTTAAAAATACCGAAGATTTTAAATACAAAGTTTCACAACTTTTCAATAGTGGAATTATTGATGGAATTATAATCTTTTCAAAAATGCTAACGAATAGTGAAATTGAATTTTTAAAAGAGATGAAATATCCTTACTCTCTTCTTTATTATGGTCCTGAAAAATATTCTGAAGAAGTTTTTACTGCTGATAACTACAGTGCTGGAAAAATAATCACTCAATATCTTTTAAATCGGAACTTAAAATCTATTCTTACTATAACAACTGACATGACTCCTAGTTTTAAAATGAGAACTCTAGGTTTTAAACATGCTTTAGAAGAAAACGGAGTGACCTTCAACGAAAATTCAATTATAAAGTCCTCACCATCTTTTGAAAACGGAGTAGCTATAGCTCACGAGTTATATGGAAAATTGGGCACAATTGATGCTATTTTTGCTCAGCACGATATTTGGGCTCTAGGATTAATAAAAGGATTTAATGATTTAGGAGTTAAAATTCCTGATGAAGTATCTATTATTGGTCATGATAATCTTAGCTTTAAAAATTGGTTTTCACCTGAACTTACAAGTTTTACAATTGAAACAAAGAAAATATGCTTTGATGCTATCGAAAGTTTAATTGAGGATAAAATCTATCAAAGAAAAAAAATCCCTACTTCTAAAACTTTAGGAACACTTATTCTTGGAAAAAGTGTAAAATAATTTACTAATTATTGAAGGAACTCTACTACTCTTTATGTATAAAAGAGCAAGGAAAATCAAAGTTCAATAGGAGGTTTAAAATGAAAAAATTAGTTATAGCTTTTTTATTCAGTTTAATATTTATTGCTTGTTCTAATACAAATGTTAATCCTACTCCTGCAACTACAGCTGTTATGGAGATGGATCAAATGGATACGGATAATTTTGGACCTAAACTAGATGTAGATACTTTTAACTGAAACAATACTAAAGGAGATGATAAATATCATCTCCTTTAGTATTTATTTCCATCTATTTTATCTATTTTCACCTACTACAGAAAAACGCTTTTGAATATAACTTTTATTTTTCAACTCATCAACCATAGCTATAGCAAAATCTGCATAACTGATATAGCTCTCACCTTTCGAATTAACGATTGCAACCTCTCCTCCTAATTTATACTCTCCTGTTCTAATCCCTTCTGCATCAAAGAAACCAGCAGGACTTAGATATGTCCATTTCACATCATCTCTTTTTCTTAATAAATCCAATGAATCAGACGATGCTGTTGCTAGTGCTAAATACTCTTTTGGGAATTCCGGAGTATCTATAAGCTGAATTTTCAAACTTTCATCTGTATATAAGCTACCTGCTCCACCTACTATCAATAAACGTGTTTCTGAATTTGAAAGTGTATCAGCTAAATGCTCGATAACTGTTGACTGTTGTCCAAATTTTTTCTCTTCCCAAACACCAAAAGCTGAAATTACAGCATCGAACCCTTTAAAATCTTCACTTTTTAAATCCATAATATCTTTTTCTACAGCTTGAATCCCTAAAGTTTTATCTTCATTTCTTACAAATGCTACAACCTCATATCCTTTATCAACTGCTTCTTTTACAACCAGTCTTCCCACTCTTCCGTTTGCTGCTACAACTGCTATCTTCATTTTAAATCCTCCCTTTTTACTCTTTTTTCTAAAATTTTCTTGTTTTTTTCCTTAGATGATATTATAATACTTTTTTAAATCTCTTTTGTGAAGTACGCACTTTAAGGTGCTATAGTTACTCTAGAGAAACCATATTGAAAATATTAGTATTTGGAAGGTGTATATATGAAAAATTTACCTGCATGCCCTGTTGAAGTTACAGTTATGTTTATTAGTGACCGTTGGAAAATTTTAATTCTTCGTGATTTGATGGATGGAACAAAAAGATTCAGCGAATTAAAAAAATCTTTGGGAACAATCAGTCAAAAAGTTTTAACATCAAACTTGAGAACTATGGAGTCTTACGAAATTTTAACAAGAACAGTCTATCCTGTAGTTCCACCTAAAGTTGAGTATTCACTTACACCTCTCGGATATAGCTTAAAACCTGTAATAGATTCTATGGCCGCTTGGGGAGAACACTTTAAAGAAAAGACGAGTATTTAATATATTGAAAAAAAGGCCCAATAATTAGTTGGGCCTTTAAGATTTAATTAAATTTATTCAAGTATTCCTTCATATAAACAACATTTCCATTAACTCTTGAACTTTCTGCCGCAAAAGCCATAATATGACTTTCTAAAGATGTTCTAGGACTAGTTCTTGAATCCTCCTGTCTTCCTAAACAAAAATTTATAAAATCGTTCATTAATCCCGTATCTCCTCCTCCATGGCCACCTTCTAAAATTTCAGGAATAATTTCAGTTTTCTTTCCATTTGCAAAACGTCCACTTCCTTTTCCAAACTCATAAACTTCAATATGATTTTTTGCATCATTCCCTCTTATTTCTCCTTTAGTTCCCATTATCTTTATAGTTCTACAAACTTCGTCTGTAAAAGCTGAAAGATTAAAAGTTACATTCACTTCATTTTCAAATTCTATTATAGATACCATATTATCTACAACATTGTTATCGCATTTATAAACACATCTTCCATACTGATTATCTTCTAAAGATTTTGTTAAAGCTTCCTCTGTCTGAATTTCAGTAGCTACTAGTGTTGGCCAACAGCCTATATTATTATAATATATTTTTTTTGGTGAATATATACAACTATCTATATATTTGCATTCTAAGCATCTATCTGCTGATCCTTCAGGTGCATTTTCTTTTTTAAAGTACTTTAAGGTTCCAAAAGAAGCTATTTTTTTACAAGGATTTCCATTTAAAAGCCATGATAAAATATCTAAATCATGACAACTTTTCTGTAAAATAAGAGGACTTGTTTCATCAGAATTTCTCCAATTTCCTCTTACAAAACTATGAGCAAAATGGAAATTTCCTATATTTTCATTATGTTGTATATCTACAACATCTCCAATTATTCCACTATCTATTAATTCTTTTAACTTACTAAAAAATGGTGTATATCTAAGTACATGACAAACCATTATTTTTACTTTATATTTTTCAGCCATTTTAACTATATTGATACACTCTTCAACTTTATTTGACATTGGCTTTTCTAAAAGAATGTTATATCCTTTTTTCATAGCTAGCTCCATAGGTTCAAAATGCATATCATCACCTGTTGCTAAAATTATAGCGTCACAAAATTTATCTTTTTCTAAAAATTCATTCCAAGTGTTAAATACATACTCAGGTAAAATTTCATGAGCTTTTATCATTTGCTCTCTTTTTATAGGATTTGGTTCTGCAACAGCAACAATCTCTGCTTCGCTACTGTTTTTTAAAATAAAATTAGCATATACATCTTTTCCTCTATTTCCTGCTCCAATTACACCTATTTTTAACATAAAATAATCCCTCCTATTTTTGAATACGTATACATTTATTTTAATGTGAGTATAATACATGATTTTTAAATTGTCAAATTTTTTTCATAAAAATTTGCTTATCATAAATTTATAGGGTATTATTTTTTATATAACCTGATTTACAAAAGGAGAATCTATGAAAAGTAAACGAATGACTATGACAGAAATTGCAAATTTAGTTGGTGTATCACAAGCTACTGTATCCAGAGCTATAAATCAACCTGAAAAAGTTAAGCCTGAAGTAAAAGAAAAAATTCAATATTTTATTGATAAATATAAATTTATTCCAAATGAAAATGCTAAAACTATGAGAGGAGTTGGAAGTAAAATTTTAGGTTTTATTGCCTTTAGTTTTTCTAATTATTACTACTTAGATATGATTAAATACGCAGAAAATTTAGCAAGAGAAAAAGGCTATAGCCTTCTTATTATGAATTCTGAAAAAGATTCTAAATTAGAATCTGATCATATCAAAATGATGCTAGCTAGAAATGTCGAAGGAATACTTATAACTCCTGTCGATGAAAAAAATCTGAATTTTTTAGAAAGTACAAATGTCCCATTTGTAGCTTTAAATGATAGTTTTCCAGGTCACAATTATGTAACAACTTCTCTTATAAATGGTGGTGAGATTGCATGTCAACATCTTATAGATCAAGGACATAAAAACATAGGATATATTGGTGGAGATTACAAACAGTATAATCCAAAACTTGATGGTGTAAAGAAAAAATTGAAAGAATACAATTTAAACTTTAAATCTGAATTCTTTATAAAAGTTGACACAATTACTCTTTCTGAAAATGATATTGAAATTATTTTAAAACAAAAAAAACTTTCTTGTACTGCTTACATTGCATCTAATGATGAAGTAGCTTGTTTATTCATGAAAAAAATTAATGAGTTTGGCTATAAAATTCCTGAAGATATCGCTTTAGTTGGATTTGATAATACCATTGTTTCTAAACTTCTTAATATTACAAGTATTACTCAACCTACAGAAGCTATGATCAAAGCTGGTATTGATTTTGTTCTAAGTAAAGAAAGTATAAAGAAAACACTTCAATTATCTCCTGGAATCGAAATACGAAATAGTAGCTTAAAATAAATTTGACAATTCTAAATCTATGAGGTATATTTTATCAATTAAAGAATGAATACGTATACAAAAATTTTAAGGGGGTTTTATGAAAAAATTTATTTTATCACTATTAAGTTTAGGTATTTTAGCTTCTATTTCAGGTTGTAATAACGAGAATAATTCTAGTAATAGCAAAGAAAAAGTTTTAAAACTTGCTCTTTGGGACGCTAATCAAAAACCTGTTATTGAAAATATGATTAGCAATTTTGAAAAAGAGAACCCTAATGTTAAAGTAATTGTAGAAATTACACCGTTTTCTCAATATTGGACTAAACTAGAAACTGCTGCTACAGGTGGACAACTTCAAGATATCTTTTGGATTAATGCACCAAACTTTACAAAATACGCCAAAGCAAATATGATTTTACCCATTCAAGATTTAGTTAACAATAAAGCAATCGATACAAAAGCTTTCCCTGAAGGTATGATTAAAATGTATACTTATGATAATAAGCTAATGGCCGCTCCTAAAGATATAGATACTACTGCTCTTTGGTATAATAAAGATTTATTTGATTCTTTACAATTACAGTACCCTAATGATAACTGGAACTGGGAGGATATGATTAAAACAGCTAAAGAGATAAAAAATAGAAGTGGAAATTATGGTTTAGCATTAGGATTTTCTGGACAAGAAGATTATTATGAAATAATCTCTCAATTTGGAGGACGAGTTATATCTCCAGATAAAAAAACTAGTGGTTTTTCAGATCCTAATACAATAGCTGCAATAAAAGAGATTAAACAACTTCTTGACGATAAAATTATACCTAGTCTTGGAGAAATTGCTGATACTAAATCTTCTGATCTTTTCCAATCTCAAAAAGTAGCTATGACATACTCTGGCTCTTGGATGGTTAAGCAATATATGAAAAATGAAATCATAAAAGATAAAGTGGATTTAGCAAAACTACCTTTAAAAAATAATGATGCTGCTATTATTCATGGACTTGGGTATGCTATTTATTCAAAGACTAAATATCCTGAAGAGGCAAAAAAACTAGTAACATATTTATCTACTAAAGATTCTCATGATATCCAAGCAAAAAGTGGAATAGTTATTCCCGCCTATATTGAGTCACAAGAAATTTGGACAAATTCATATCCTAATTTAAATCTACATGGTTACTCTAATATGCTTCCTAACGGAATAGAATACCCTGCATCTCTAAATACTGGAAAGTGGGAAGATATTATGAATGAATATCTTAACAAAGTTTGGATGGGAGAATTAACACCTGAAAAAGCCTGTGAAATTATAAATGAAAAAATGAATTCTATTTTAAAAGAGGAAGTTTAATTATGAGAAAAGATAAACTTCAAAATAATATATGGGCATATCTTTTGATTGCCCCCCTAGTTCTCGGGATCGGAATTTTTTATATATTTCCATTTTTTCAAAATATGTATTTTAGTTTAACTAATTTAGGTACTTTTGGACAATTCGAGTATATCGGCTTCAAAAATTATCAAAAGTTAATGTCTGACCCTAAAATGTATCGAGCTTTAAAAAATACTTTTATTTATGTACTATTCTCTGTTCCTTTGGGAATAACTTGCTCTACTTTAGTTGCAACTATGCTAAATAGTAAAATTAAAGGTCTTACTATTTATAGGGTTTTATATTTTTTACCTGCTGTTACAATGCCCACAGCTATTGCTATGGTATGGAGATGGATGTACAATAAAGAGTTTGGAATTTTAAATCAACTTTTAAATAACTTTGGATTTGAATCTAGAGCTTGGTTATCAGACCCTCAAACAGCTTTATATGCGGTTATAATTGTTGCTATTTGGTCAAATATTGGTTATAACATGGTTATTCTTCTAGCTGGTTTACAAGGAATTCCTAAGATGTACTATGAAGCTGCTAAAATAGATGGTGCTGGTCCTATAGTTTGCTTCTTTAAAATAACTTTACCTCTATTAAGTCCATCATTATTTTTTGTTACAGTGATGTCTTTTATCAATTCTTTTCAAATATTTGATTTAGTTTTTATGATGATAAATAGAACTAATCCTGCTTTTGAAAGCAGTATGACAATAGTATACTTCTTCTATACTAATGCTTTCCAAATGTCTGAACGAGGCTATGCTGCTGCTATTGCTGTTGTTTTATTTATTATTATTATGGCTTTTACTTGGATTCAACTTAAGCTACAAAAAAAACTAGTTAACTATTAGGAGGAGAATATGGACGAGAAAAAAGAAAAGATATTTTTACATATCGTTCTTATAACTGGAGTGATATTTACCTTAATTCCATTTATTTGGATGTTTTTAACCTCTGTTAAAACTTTAGGAGAAAGTATTCAAGTTCCACCTGCAATATTTCCATCTGAGTTTAAGTGGAGTAATTATAAAGATGTTATGGCTACTATGCCTTTTATGAAATTTTACTATAATACTATTGTTTATACTGTAATTAGAACAATTGGCCAGATTATATTTTGCTCTATGGCAGCTTATGCTTTTGCTAGAATTGAATTTCCATTTAAAAATATAATCTTTCTCTTACTTTTAGCTGTTTTAATGGTTCCAGGACAAATTTTTTTACTACCTCAGTACATGATTATTCAAAAATTAGGACTTTTAAATACTCTAAGTGGTCTTATTATTCCTGGATTATTTAGTTCTTTTGGAACTTTTTTAATGAGACAATTTTTTATGACTCTTCCTAAAGAACTTGAAGAAGCAGCTATTATAGATGGATGTAATCATTTCCAAATATATTATAAGATTATGTTACCTCTTGTTAAACCAGGAATTATCGCTTTAATCATAATAACTGCTCTTGCTAGTTGGAATCAACTTATGTGGCCTCTTATTGTTAATACTTCTACTGATAAAATGACATTATCTGCTGGATTAGCAGCTCTATCTGGTCAACATGGGACAGATTATCCTTTAGCTATGGCTGGAGCTATTCTTGGAGTTTTACCTATGTTAGTCATGTTTATTATATTCCAAAAGAAATTTATTGAAGGAATGGCGTCAACTGGAATTAAATAAAATTAAATTTTAATAAGAATAGAGAAAATCTTTAATAATTTAGATTTCTCTATTTTTTATATTATAAATATAAATTTGGAGGTATATAAAATAATGAATCCTTTTTCAATTCACCATTATAAAGAGTTATTGGAAACATGTGATTTAATTTGTGAAAATACATTTATTTTCAATCATAAGTGGGATATGGAAGTTTGTAAAATACCATATACATTTGAAGATAAAATTCAATGGACAAAAATACCATTTGGAGATCCTGAATGGACTTTTATGTTAAATAGACATAAGTTTTGGATTTATTTAGCAAAAGGGTATATTTTAACTTCAAGCTCAAAGTATTTGAATAAGCTTTTTTTACAAATTAACTCTTGGATTGATAACGTAGATATTTCAAAAGAAAAATATAAAAATTGTTCAAGAACTATTGAAATTGGAATTAGATGTTTAAATTGGATAAAAACAATAAATTTACTAAAAAAAACAAATTGTAATATAGATGAAATCGAAAAAAAAATGATAAGCTCTCTCATAACTCAAAGTAAAGTTTTAATTGATTTATATGATGATTTTAGAATTTTAAGTAACTGGGGAGTAATGCAAAACTGCGGATTGATTTCGTTAGCATTAAATTATAAAAATTTGTATCCTGAATTGGAAAATAGTATGAAACTTGCTCTTGAAAGACTTAAACATCAATGTTGTATTCAAATTTTAAGGGATGGAGTGCACTGGGAAAATTCACCACTATATCATAACGAAGTTTTAAATTGTCTTTTAGATATAGCATTTGATTATGAACATAAAAATATTCAAATACCTAAATTCATTTTAGAAGCTATAAAAAAATTGGCATATGTAGATGCATACATGAAAAAGCCAAATCATGCTCAACCAATTCAAGGAGATAGCGATGAAATCGATTTAAGAGATATCATAACAAGAGCGGCTTATATTTTGAAAGATGAAGAGTTAAAATACTTCGGATATGGCTATTTGGATTCTGAATCAATATGGTATATTGGACAAGATAATATTTCTAAATTTGATAAGATAAAAACTATTCCACCAAAATACTCATCGATAGCTTTAAAAGAAAGTGGTAATTTTTATTTAAGAGATTCTTTCGAAGAGAACAGTAATTATCTTTGGTTTAGATGTGGATCAATAGGTAGTGGGCATGGACATGCTGAGCATCTTCATTTTGATTTAGTATCTGAAGGTGAAGATTTTATCAGTGATCCTGGAAGATTTACTTATATGGAAAATAAAGAGGAAAGAGAGCTTTTAAGAGGATGCTTTTCACATAATACAACAATTGTTGATGAAAAACCATTTAGTGAATTATCTGGTGCTTGGAATATAGATTCATCAGCTCTTACTCTAAACTCTTATCATCTATTTGAATCAGATTTTGACTATGTTGACGCTGGTCATTTAGGATATATAAATTTAGAAACACCAGTAATTACAAATAGAAAAATACTATATTTTAAGATTGGAATTTGGGTTATTATTGATGAGTTTCTGAGTGAAGGTTCACATAAATATTCTCAACTCTTTAACTTTAATCCCAATAAATTTCCAATTATAAATACTAATAAATCAATTATTTCAGGAAAAAAGACAAACCTCTTTATGTATTGGAGTGATAAAAATATAGAACTTAAATTAAAAGAGAGTATTTTTTCAAATGAGTACAATAAAAAAGAGAAAAATTTTAAACTTGTTTCAAGTGTAGAATCAATAGGAAATAAAACTATCTTTACAATTATTTCATCTAAAGAATTAGATGTTAAAGAGAGTATTATTTTAAGAGGAGATAAAAGTTCAGTCCCCAAAAATGAAGCTGCTGCTGTTGAGATTAAATTAGATTCTAAAAACAAAATAACTGTATTCAATTCAATGAAAGATATTAATAACTCCAAAAAAAGTTATTTAATAGATGATGCTTTGATTTATGGACGGACAGGGTTTATAAAAAATAATGAGGAAGATATTACTATTAAGATAATAAAATATTGATAAACTATAAAAAACTAAGAGATTACAATCCAAATTAAAGGAATGAATTCTCTTAGTTTTTATTTTTTAATAACTACTCTTTAACAGCTCCCAAAGTAACACCTTTTTTGAAAAACTTTTGTATAAAAGGATAAACTATTAAAATTGGGATTATAGATAGAACTATAACCGCATAGATAATAGATTGTGGTGACGTCAAGCTCTCAGGTGTTATAATTTGTGCCGCTTCTCCAGCCATAGTTCTTTCGACGATTAATTTTTTTAAAAATACTTGTAATGGCATCTTTGAATCATCTGTTAAAAGGACCATTGTCCAAAAGTATCCATTCCATCTAGAGATAGCATAAAAAAGAGATACCGTTGTCAAAGCTGATACTGAAAGTGGTAGATATATTTTTGTCATTATTTTCCATTGGCTAGCTCCATCAATTCTAGCAGACTCTTCTAAAGACTTAGGTACAGCTTCAAAGAAACTTTTTAAAATAATAACATTAAACGTGTTAATTGCAAAACCTAAAATAACAGATGTATAACTATTTATTAATCCCAAATCTCTAAAATTCAGATACCGAGGTATCATCCCTGGATCAAACCACATTGTTATTACAATTAAAAGTGTTATAGTTTTTCTAAACTTTAGCTCTGACTTAGATAAAACATATGCACCAGTAATTGTAAAAAACATACTTACAAGAGTTCCTACAACTGTTATAAAAATACTATTGGCATAAGCTAACCAAATTCCTTCTAAACTCATAGCTGCTTTAAATGAGGCTAAGCTAATACCTTTTGGTAGTAAATACATCTCTCCTATCTCTAAAAGATATGGTTTTGTAACAGATGCTGAAAATACATATATAATAGGATATATAAAGATTATTCCAAATATAGTCAACAATATATAGTTTATAAAATCAAATATTCTTTCATCTTTTGATTTTTTTATTTTATTCATAGTATCTCTCCTATAAAATATTTTTTAATACCTCAAATATTACCAAAGACCTGAAGATGTTATTTTTTTACTCCATCTATTGGCAAGGTACACTAAAATAAATCCAATAATAGCATTGAATAGTCCCACCGCTGTAGCCAAACCAAAGTCTTGCATCAACATCCCTGTTCTATAAACATATGTACTTATAACATCAGATGTTGAATATGTTGCTGGTTGATAAAGCAATAACACAGTTTCAAATGCAACATTTAACATACTTCCAACTTTTAAAATTAACATAATAACAATTGTTGGAATTATTGATGGAAAAGTTATAAATCTCAATTGTTGGAACTTTGTCGCACCATCTATTTTCGCGGCTTCATATAAGGATTCATCAACGGACGTCAAAGCAGCTAAATATATTATTGCATTGAATCCTGTACTTTTCCAAGTATTCATTCCAGTAAAAATACCTCTGAAATATTCTGGTTTAGAAAGAAAATAAATTTTTTCAAACCCTATTTTACTTAAAATATGATTTATAACTCCACTACTTGGCGAAAGAATATTTATAGTAATTCCAGCTGTAACCACAATAGCGATGAAATATGGTAAAAAAGATATTGTTTGAATAATTGATCGAAAATATCTATTTTTAACCTCATTAAGCATCAATGCTAAAATAATTGCAAATGGAAATTCAAAAATAAGGCTGTATATATTTAAAAATATGGTATTTTTGAGAGTTGTATAAAAATATGGACTTGTTAAAAACTCTCGAAAATTATCTAAACCTATCCAATCACTTCCTGCAATTCCTCTAAATAAATTAAAATCTTTAAAGGCGATTATAAGACCATACATCGCTTTATATTCAAATAAAATATACCAAAGTAAAAATGGCAAAAGAATTATGTAAAGCGACAATTGATCTTTAACATTCCCTCTTTTAAGATAGTTTTTAAACTTTTTCATAATACCTCCCTCCATGTCTATTTTATATATTAAAATTATAGTTTATTATTATAAGGGTGTAAATCATCAATTTATGATATCCCATTTTCTATATTTTTTGATAACAAATATATTTTTTCTTAAAAACTCTTTAAAAACTTTTTCTTTTTAGTGGTATTTTTAATAACATATAGTTTTTTTTCGATACAAATATGTTATAATAAACATACTATAAATAAAATTTTAGAAAGGTGCTAGTATGAAATTTGAAAAGTTATTGATGATAATTTTTATTTTAACAAATATATTTTTAGTAACTTTAATCTATATAGATGGTGAAAAAAATTATACAAAAAATTTAGCTATAAAAATAGAAGAGAAAAAAAATATTTTTGATATAAAAACCGGTTTAATATACTCATCTATTTTAGATTTAAAAAATGAAGAATCTATTTTAGAATACGAGGAAAATCCAACACCATATAATAGATTAAAAATTTTTAAACTATTGAAGTCTAAAAATAATTTGTTCTCTAAATTTGGTTATGATATAGCCTTTGCAAATAAAAAGTCTAATGTATTTATAACTTCTAACGGTGTTATTGATAAAAATCATTTTTTAAAAAATATAGGAATTTATTCTGATCTTGAAACTTTACCAAATATAATTGAGTATAAAAACTTTATAACAATATTGATATCTCCATCAAAATATGAGGCTATTCAAGATGGAACTTGGGTAATCAGTATTGATAAAAATATCTTTTTTTCAGACTTAAAAATAGATGGATTAGGAGAATGGTCTATCGAAAGAGATTATAATTATGAAAGTCCTTATAGCTTTAGAAATAACTATTATGATTTTAATCTCGTTTTTAACCCAATTAAGGCAAATATATTGCCATTTATAATATTGAGTATATTCAAAGTTCTATTTATAACAACAATTGTTTTTATATGTATTTTAAAAATTTTTAAGTTTATTCAAACTCCAATTCTTTATATAAATCAGAAAAAAAATTTTAGAGACTATATTTTAGGTATCAATCAATATAGAGATATCGAGAGTTTTACAGAGCGATTTAAAGATATGAAACTTCCTTTAAATCTTATTTTGGTAGAATTTTTTGATTCAAATACAGAAGAATTTTTTCTCGGAATAAATCATGAAATAAAGAATTATTTAATGAAATATTTAAACAGCTTAAAAACTAGTGAGGTAATAGATATTGATTATAGAAATGTTCTTTTTTTAATTCCCAAAGGGGAGTTCAATAGGTTTTCAGAATTATTAGCTATGATTGAAGAAAAATATAAAATGAAATTAATATTTACAGTTTCAAATGAAATAACAGATTTAAAACTACTTCCTAAAGAGTATATAAAATGTAAAATTTCTAACAGATTACAAAATATAAATATGTTAGGATACAAAAAAATAATAAATAAAATAAGTGATCTAAAATTAAATAAAGAAAAAGAATCTGACGTTGAAATGAAAAATAGAATAGAAAAATATTTAGAAGATAACTATGCAAAAGATTTTTCTCTAGAGGACCTTTCAGATTATTTAGGTTTTTCATTTAGATATACAAGTCTTCTTTTCAAAAAAAATATGGGTGATAACTTTAAAAACTATTTAAATCTATTTAGAATAAAAAAAGCAAAAGAAATAATACGAGCAGATAGAGGTGTAAAAATTAAAGATGTGGCTGAGATGGTTGGCTACAATAGTTCTAATACATTTATTAGAATTTTTAAAAAATATGAAGGTGTTTCACCAGCTAGATTCTTTTTAGATAATAAAAAATAAAAAGAGGTAACAAAAACAAAAAAATAGATGAAGTCCCTATAAAAGGAAACTTCATCTATTTAATTTACCAATATCTATTCCAATTCTTAAAAATTCGAACTAATGCTTCTAAGTAGAAATAATCTCCCCAAATATTACACTCTTTTACCCCTGAATTATGAGGAATAGAGTAAACAGCATCAGTTAATAGCCCATTAGAGTGTTCTAATTTTTTTGTTGTATAGTTATTGATTATAGAGTTTAAAATTTTGAATGCAACCTCTAGGTGCCTAATTCTATCTGGATCATTTTCATCTAATTGAGAGGACATTTCAAGAATTCCACAAACCGCGATAACTGCAGCAGAAGTATCTCTTGGTTGGTCGTCTCCATCATTAAAAACAAGATCCCAGAAACATACGTTATCTGCTGGTAAATGATCTATAAAATAATTTGTAACTTTCTTATAAGCATCAATATATGACTCATCTTTTGTATATTCATAAGCTAACGCAAACCCATAAACTCCCCATGCTTGTCCTCTTGCCCAAGCTGATGAATCAGAGTATCCTTGAGCAGTAACTCCTTTTGTAGGATTACCAGTCTTAGGATCAAAATAAAAAGTATGATGTGTTGAATGATCCTCTCTTATAACAACATTTTTAGCAGTTTCTAGATGCTTTGTTGCAATTTCTGCAAAAGTTTTATCGCCTGTAACATCTGAAGCCCAAAATAACAAAGGCATATTCATATTACAATCAATAATTAATCTATAGTGATCAGGATTATCTAAGTCTCCCCATGCTTGAATAAATTCACCCTTCTCTTTATATCTTGTTATAAGATGTTCAGCAGCTTTTACCCCAATGGATTTAGCTTCGTTACATCCTGTTATTTTATAGTTTGCAACAGCTGAAAGAGAAAAAAGAAAACCTATATCATGATGATTTAGATGTATTTTTTTTTCAATTCTTTCTTTATAGTCTTTTAATTGATATTCGGCAAGTTTTCTATACTCATTATTTTGAGTAATCTCATAAGATAACCAGAGCATTCCAGTCCAAAATCCAGAAACCCAATCATCTCCATCTAAACCATTTTTCATTCCAGAATAAACATTATTCACACTAGCTGCTTTAGGATATGTATCAATAAAATTATATAAATTTTTATCAATTTTTTTTAAAGCTTCATGAATCCCATAAAAAAGTTTTTCTTTAGATAAATTAGTATAATTCATAGCCACATCCCCTATTTATTAACTCTATCGTATGCTTTTTGATTTATCTCAATTAAATTTTGTAAACCAATTTTATTAATTCTTTCAATAAATTTATCGTATGTTTTATCAAAATCTTCAGCACCTAAAACCCATTTTTGACACATCTCATCTAAAGCCATCGATAGTTGTGAGTTTATTTTTTGAACCTGCTTCGCTTCTTTTGGTGTATATTTGAAAAGTGGAGCTGGATCCATAATATAACCATTATTCATATACATCTCTGACCACTCTGTAGCTTTAGGATCTCCCCAAGCTTTTTCATATTCATAATCTTGACGAGCACCCATTTTAAATTGAATTCCATTATTTAAAAGCGCTTGAAGCGGTGTAGTTTCTGAACTCTTCATAATTTTATCTGTATAATATTTTTTACCATTTTCATCTCTTAAAAATGTATTCCCTTCAACTCCCCAATTATAAAGCTCATACCCTTTATCAGAGAACCAGTAGTCCATATATTTTATAGCAACAACAGGTTCTTTTGTACTAGCTGTAATTCCCCATCCACCCATAGATGTTACTCTCGCATCAGGAGCATAACTTTTTCCTTTATATTGTGGAGGTGCAATTGCTATAAATTCAAACTTTTCATTTTGCTTTTTTAAATCTGCATCATTATTATAAGCAGTAGTACTTGCAAACCAATCAAAAGTTACTCCGCCAATATCATTTCTTAACATATAATCTCTACCAGCAAAACCTCTAGTATATATTTCAGGATCTATCAGACCCTCTTTATACCATTTAATAACTTCAGGCATAGCCTCTTTAAACCTCTCTTGAGATGGACCATATTTAACTACTCCATTATCTATATAAAATCCATATTCAGCTCCAAATAATCCAACTAACTCTTTTGTTGCAAACTCAGTAGTTCTTTCAAAGTATGGAATTTCATCAGCTTTTCCATTTCCATTTGGATCTTGTTCTTTAAACGCTTTTAAAACTTTATAAAAATCATCCATAGTTTCGGGCACTTTCAATCCTAACTTATCTAACCAATCTTTTCTTATAAATAAACCTTGAGAAGCTTTCATTGCATACCAATCATAGTAAAATGGAATATAATATATATTTCCATCAGCAGCTACTGCATCAGCTTTATATCTCGGATATTTTTCAAAAAAAGCCTTGATATTAGGTGCATGTTGATCTATAAGACTATTTAATGAAATCATACCTCCTGACATTCCCAAATTTTCAATTTTATCAGGATATGCGTAAGAGATTATATTTGGTAAATTTCCTGATGAAACTGCAAGATTAAATGCTTGAATCTCATCAGTTAAATTCTTAGAAATAGAACTTTCTAACTTTACATTTGTATCTTTATAAGCTTCTTGGAAAGTTAACCAATTTTCATCGAATACTTTACCATTTTGAATAGCTAAAATTGATAAAGTTACAGGCTTTTCTGTAATTTTGTAGTCTACATTATCTTTTTTAACTTCGTTAGAAAAAGCATTCATACAGATTAATGAAGCTAGTAGCAATAATTTTCTTTTATACATATTTGAAACCTCCCCAAATCATTCTTAAGCCAAGTATACTCTTTAACTACTATCTTTATCAATAGACGGTTTTCAATTTATTTCTAAAAGTTCCTATTTTGAATATTTTATCTAATCATTTTCTATTTTATTTTTTATTCTTTAACTGCTCCAGCGACTATTCCCGATAAAATCTTTTTCTTAAATATTAAATACATTATAACTGTCGGTAACATAACTATAACTATCGCAGCCGATAACTTAGCCCATGACCCACTACGCCCTACATAACTCATTAACATTGTTGTTAATGTTGCATTTTTAGCACTTGGCATATAAAGATATGGTGTAAACATATCATTTAAAACATCAACAGATTTTAATATTATAAGTGTAGCTGTTGCTGGTAAAATTAATGGAAATATAACTTTCCAATATATTTTAAAATATGAGCATCCATCTATTCTTGCACTTTCATCTAAAGAATATGGTATTTGATCTATAAATTGTTTGTATACGTATATCTGAAGTATATCTGTTGATATATAAATCACCATTGGTGCTAATAAAGTATCGTATATACCAAGTTTTCCTATTATTCCAAATCTTGTTATCTCAGCAATAAAACTAGGAATCAACATAGAAAAACTAAATAAAAAGAAATATACTTTTTTTAGTTTAAATTCAAATCTACTTAAAGAATATGCAACCATACTGCTTAAAAGAACATTCATTGTTATCGTTCCTAAAACTAAAAGTATAGAGTTTTTAAATCCTGTCAGCACATTTCCATTTTTAAAAACTTCTCTATAATTCTCTAATGAAAATGGTAATGGTAAAGATAAATGATATCCTTGAGATATTTGTTCAGGAGTCTTAAAAGATGATAGCACAACTAAGAATAAAGGAACTAAAACTATCAATGTTATAATTATAAATACTATATGATTAAGAATATTAAATAATACCTCGCTCGGCTTCTTTTTTCTCAAGTTCATACCCATCCTCTCCTACCAATTTTTGATTTTTCACATCCTTACTTTTGAAAAAACTTCTGATTTTACTCAACTTTTTTTTAAATTTTTCTGGTTCTAAAAATAAATCTTGAATTATTGAGATAACTATAACTGCAATTATTAAAACTATAGCCATTGCACAAGCTAATCCAAAATTGCTAAATTCAAAAGCCGTTTTAACCGTATGTAAAGCAAAAGTTGTACTACTCGTTCCAGGTCCACCACTCGTCATAACAAATGGAATATCAAAAACCATTAGTGCGCCCCTAACATTTAAGAATAACACTATGCTTAGTATGGATTTCATATTAGGTATTATTATTTTTATAAATTGTTGTAATACTGATGCTCCATCTATTAATGCAGCTTCTAGCATATCTTTATTTATTGATTGTAGTCCTGCTAAAAAAAGTATTATATGAACTCCTGTAAATCTCCAAAGAGAAACTACTACCAAAGAGTAGTTTACAATTCGAGGATCACTTAACCATCTAACCTTTCCAATACTTGCAAGAGCTAAAAAACCATTCAAAACACCATCTTCTGAACTATATAAAAAAGAAAACATATAAGCTATTGCAACACCATTTATTATATAAGGCATAAAAACTATAGTTTTAAAAAATTCACTTTTTTTTATATATCTATCTAAAATCATTGCTAAATACATCTCTAATGGAATAAAAATTAAATGCAGTATAAAATATAAATTATTATTTTTTAAACTTTGCCAAATATCCTTTCTTTGAAATACTTGAGTATAATTTTTTAGACCAATATAATTATAACTAGGATTTATTCCATCCCAATCAGTAAAACTTATTAAAGCTAATTTAAATCCAGGGTAAAGAACAAATACAAATAATAATATAGTTGGTACTATTAAAAAACATACTAATAATATATTCTTCTGTGTTTTATTTTTCATACTTTACTCCTAAAAATTATTTTATATTTTCTTGAGCTTCTTTCCATTTTTTATTATATTCATCCATATATTCTGAAAAATTAACTCCTTGTATCATCTCTTGACCCATTCTTTTAACATCAAAAGAAATATAATTAGCAATCTTTCTAAATTTTTCATCTCCACCTTTTTGAAGTACAACTTCTGGATTTGGAATACTTGCTATGGCTGTATTAAAAATACTTTCTCTGCCTTTTACTTCGTTTACAGCGGGAAGAACATTCATGTATGTTACATATTCTTTATAATAATCACTTTTAAAGAACCAGTCTAAAAACTTTTTAGCCTCCTCTTTATTTTTACTATATTTTGGAATCGATAAAAATACCTCTGCTGAAACTAGATATCTAAATGGATCATCCTTTGTTTCCCTAGCAGGTAATACAAATACTCCTATATCATCTAATGTTTCTTTGGTCATCTCTTTTTCCAAATCCATATAAAACCATTGCCCTGCTGCTAACATAGCTGATTTTTTAGCTGCAAACATACTTTTCTCTTGATCCCAACCATATCCTAAAGGATCATCTCCAAAAGGTTTCATACTGTAATACTTATCTAGCATATCATAAGCTACATAAAATGGTTTCCCAGATGAGAATGGATCTTTTTCTACGGCCATTTTACTTAAAATATCATTACCTCCTGGTACTAAAAATGGCATAAATTCATTAAATGGATATGTTGTCCAAGAGTCTTTAGCTCCTAATGCCATTGGAATATATACTCCATTCTCTTTTATCTTTCTTGAAAGCTCCACAAACTCTTTCCACGTTGTAGGTATTTCAAGATTTAAATCGTTAAAAATACTTTTTCTATAATAAATAAATTCATTGAATCCATACATTGGTAATCCATATACATTGCCATCAATTTCGAAATCTTTAGCAAATTTATTTACTTTTGTAGCTTCACTTTCATTTAAAGGAAGTAATACACTTTTAAAACTTTCCATAGTTACAACTCTTACTGGAAAAATATCAGGTAACTTTTGTGCTGAATTTCTTATTTTCATTGTATTATCATATTCCGTTGCAAGTATTTTTTCCATTTTTATTGTTACATTTGGATTTATTTTTTGATAAGCTTCTGACAGACTATTTATGTCCATCATATACTCTTCACCAGTTCCAGTAAATGTTACAAAACTTAATTCTACTTTTTTATTCTCTGTGCTTACAGTATCTTTTTTTTCACTATCTCCACAACCTGCTATAAATAATATTGATGCTAATCCTAAAATTTTTAAATATTTTTTCATTTTATCCTCCTCTTAAAAAAGTTTTGATTCTGCAAAAAATTCCATAGTTTCATCATTTTTATGAAGTTCAAAAATAACAATTTCATTCTCGCCATTTTTCAAAAGAGGGCCTGGGACGTATAATCTCTTTTGAGGTCCTTTGTTCCAATACTTTCCTAAATTGAAGCCATTTATATAAACAACTCCCTTTTCCCAACCTGTAAAGTCTAAAAATGTATCTGCTATATCACATACATTAAATGTTCCTTTAAAGAATCTAGGATAATTTTCAACATCTTTAATATCTTCTTCAAAATTCAATTTTGAGATATCATCTAACGTTATTGTATAAATTTCCCAATTAAATAAAAATTGTCTATCTAGCCTAACTCCTTCTGTAATTCCTTTTCTATCTTTTAATAAAGGACCATAGTTGATTCTCCCCATATTCTCAACTAAAATCTCTAAAGTGGATTCTTTCTCTTCAGAGTTCAATATAATCTCTTGATTTATATCTCTATCAATAACTCCTTTAAAATCACCATTTAAAAATACAAGAGCTCTATCTCTAACATCTTGTAAAATCAACGGCATATCTTCAATAATTCCATTAACTTTTGTTTTATATAGTATAAATCCATAGTCTTGATTTAACTCTTCCATAGTTTTTACATAAGGTGATGTATGATACTCTGCAATTGATTTTAAACTGTTCCAAAGAGAAGTACTCTTTTCAAAACTTGCTTTTCCATACGCTATTTTTTTAGAATCTTCTACTTCATACTTTTTATAATTTTTATGCTTTTTTATACTTACTTTATCTTTTAATTTTTCCAAAGTATTTTTAACTAAATAATACTTATTTGTTAAATCTCCAGCTTCTGTTAAAAGAGCATCGTAATCATAACTTGTGACAGTACATCTCTGTTCAGTATTATAGTTTGCACCATTCATGAAACCAAAGTTTGTTCCACCATGAAACATATAAAAATTTACAGAGATATTATTTTCTAACATATATTTAAACTCTTCAACTACCTCTTCACTATTTCTAGTTATATGCTCTTGTCCCCAATGATCAAACCATCCAATCCAAAACTCCATAACCATTTTAGGCATATTTACTTGGTATTTTTGTAGTAGATCAAAGGCTTCTTCTGTCTTCGAACCAAAATTTATAGTTTTCCAAATATTTGGAAGAGTTCCTCCTGATAGCATCCAATGAGTTGGACCATCTGAAGTAAACATAGGTATGTCTATATCTCTTTTCAAAAAAGCTTCTTCTAAATAATTTAAATATTTAAAGTCATTTCCATAACTTCCATACTCATTTTCTATTTGAATAGCTATAATTGGTCCACCATTTGTTGAAAGATACTTTAGAATTTTAGGAATCAATATATCGTAATATCTATCTATCTTTTTAATATATACTGGGTCCATTGTTCTAAGTCTTATTCCTTCATACTTTAGTAACCAAGCTGGTAGTCCTCCAAATTCCCATTCAGCACAAATATATGGTGACGGTCTTAAGATTACATAAAGGCCCTTCTTGTCAGCTAAAGATATAAATTCTTCAAGATCTAACATTCCAGAGAAATTATACTCTTTCTCTTTAGGTTCATGAAGATTCCAAGGAACATATGTTTCTACGCAATTAAATCCTGCTGAAGCTATCTTTTCAAGCCTATCTTCCCATTGTTCAGGTAAAGTTCTAAAATAATGCATTGCACCAGATATAAGAAGAGTTTTTTCTCCTTCTATTACTATATTTTCACCTATAAATTTCATCTTTCCTCCACTCTTTCCATTTATATTTTTACTATATTAAGTTCTTTTAAAAAACAATACGTTCTTAAAATAATAAAAAAAATATAAGAATACGTATTCTTGATATGAGTTTATTCTATGAATTCATTTTTGTCAAGACCAATATTTAATATTAAAATTTATTTGACAAATTCACTAAAAAATATTTTAATTAAGTTCTTAATACTTTTGAAAGGTGGCTTTATGAAAAAAAATTTAACAATGAAAGATATCGCAAAATTAGCAGGCGTTTCTCAACCTACTATTTCAAGAGTGATCAATGGAAATCCAACTGTTGATCCAAAAGTACGAGCTCTTGTTGAACAAATAATTTTAGACCAAGGTTTTAAACCAAACTCTAGTGCTAAAACTTTAAGAAGTAACTCTTCTAAAATAATTGGAGTTATACTTTTTGACTTATCTAACTACTACTATTTAGAGATGATTAAATCTGTTGAAAAAGCAGCTCGAAAAAATGAATACACAGTTATTATTCTTAACTCTGAAGGAGATAAACTTTTAGAAAAAGATCATATTTTAAATTTACAGGCAAAAAATGTAGAGGGGATTATTATAGCTCCTGTTGCAGAAGAAAATCTTGAGTTTCTTAAAAAAAAGAATGAAAATTTTATAATTATAGATTCTATCGTTTCTGACTATCCATGTATTTATACATCTCTTTTTCAAGGAGGAAGAATTGCTACTGAATATCTTTATAACTTAAATCATAAAAAAATTGGATTTATTGGTGCAAATAAAAAAAATATAAAACTTTTAGGAATAAAAAAGTTTTTCTCTGAAAAGAATTTAATTTTTGAAAACGAATGGTTTGTAGAAACAGATACTACTAATAGTAATCTTGAAAATTTATCTTTAAAACTAGATTCTATAAAAGATTTCCCAACAGCTTTTATCACATCTAATGATGTTATTGCTTTAAATTTAATTAAGGAACTCGAAAAAAAGGGCTTATCTTCTAGTAAAGATATAACAATTCTAAGCTTTGATGATACCATTATATCTACTGCTTTAAATATTACTAGTATAAAACACCCTGTTAACCTTATGATGGAATACGCAATAGAATATCTTTTAAATGGAAACAAAAAGCTTATTCATAAAGTTCTTGATCCAATTTTAATCAAAAGAACTTAATCTAATTATATATATTAAGAGATGACTTTTTTGCCATCTCTTAATTACATACTTTTTTTACTTTTCTAAATTATTTAATCGAACCTTGTATTTAAAACTATTTCCTTTTACAATTGATTTCGTATACTCTATAATATTATTTTTTTCAAATGTATATCTTTCAAGAATCATACCGCAATCTCCAGGAACTGCATTTAAAAATAAACTATCATTTTCATTTAAAATACAAGGAGAAAAAGACTCTTCAGCATATGAAATAGAAACATTATATTTAGTTTTCATTAAGTTGTATAATCCATTCAATTCAATATCACTTTCTAAAATCTCTTTAAACCTCCATTGAGGTAAATATGTTGTTTCATACATAAGAGATTCATTATCAGCTAAACGAACTCTATTTAAAATAAATACTTTTTCAGAAGGATTTATATTCAATTTTGTAGCAATTATATTTCCAACTTCTTTTAAAATCAGATTCAATATTTTATTTCCTGGAATTTTACCTATCTTAATCATTTCATCACTAAATGAATAAAAACCATTTAGCTCTTGATCTATCTTGCAATTTGATACAAAATTTCCTTTCCCATGTATTTTATATATATCTTTTTGTTTTTCAAGCTCAGATAAAGCTTGTCTAACTGTAGCTCTACTAATACTATAAATTTCTGATAGTTCTCTTTCAGATGGAATTTTATCTCCTTCATTGTATGTACCAGATTTTATTTGTTCTAAGATTAAATTAACCAACTGTAAATATAGTGGTGTTGTGGAAGATTTATCAATCATTCTAAGACCTCCTTAATAAAATTTAATTTTCCCAAATTATATCAGAGTTATTAGACTTTGTCTTCAAAAAATATTTTTAGAAAAAATTTGACAAAAAGATAAAAAAAAACTATAATCAATTCAAGTGGTACATACCAGATAGATAAATATGAGGTGGTTAGGGTGAAGTTTTTTATTGGAATAGATAGCGGTGGAACAAAAACAGCTATTTCAGTGATTGATGAAAATAGACACGAAGTTTTAAATTTTTATAAAGGAACTGGTCATTATTTACAAATAGGTTTAAATGGACTAGAACAACTTTTAGAAGATATTCTCAATGAGGTTTTATATAGCCTAAATATTAATAAAAACTCGATTGGTTATATTTTTGCAGGTATTCCTGGATATGGAGAAGTTAGAGATGATCAAAAAAAAATTGAAGAAATAGCTGAAAAAGTTTGGAACGGAATTAAATTTAAATTAGGAAATGATATGAAAGCAGGATGGGCCGGTGCTCTAGCTTGTAATCCTGGAATTAATATTATAGCTGGTACTGGAGCTATTGGATACGGAGTAAATGAACTTGGAGAGGAATCACGAACAAGTGGTTGGGGACACGCTTGTGGAGATGAAGGATCTGCTTATTGGATTGCTAAAAAAGGAATTGAAGTCTTTACAAAGCAATCTGATGGAAGATATCCCAAAACTAAACTATATACAATTATGAAAACTGAATTAAATTTAAAAGAAGATTTTGATTTAATTGACCTGATCTATAATCAATATTCACTGGATAGAGGTAAAATTGCTCAGTTATCACTATTAGTTTATCAAGCCGCTGAAAAAAATGATTTTTATAGTTTAGAAATATTTAAAGAGGTTGCATTAGAAATTGGGCTTATGATAAAAGTGATCTCTCAAAAAATAAATTTTATTGAAAAACCTATAAAAGTATCTTATGTCGGAGGGGTATTTAAAGCTTCTAAATATATTTTCAATAACTTAGAAGAATATTTAAGAGAACATAAAATTGATGCGGTAATAGTAGAACCTAAATATACACCTGTTTATGGATCAGCACTTTATGGATTAAAATTATGGGAGGATAATATATCATGAATGAGTTTTATACACTAAAAGAGATTAATCAACAAAAAAGACTTTGGTTAGATACAATAAATTTAATAAAAAATAGAAAAGAAGAAATAGAAATATTTTTAAATAAAAATGACTTTAATAACAGAAAAATTATTTTTACTGGTGCAGGTACTTCAGAATTTGTTGGAAATAGTATAGCTCCATCTTTAGGAAAAAATATTATTTCAATAGCTACAACAGATATTGTTTCAAATCCTGAAAATTATTTAAAAAAAGACGAAAAATTAATATTAATTTCATGTGCTCGTTCAGGAAATAGCCCAGAAAGCCTTGCAACAGTAAAACTAGCTGATGAACTTGTAGATAACATTTCTCACATCTTAATAACTTGTAATAAAGATGGCGAATTAGCTTTAAACAAAAAAAATGATGAGAATGCTCTTGTTCTTTTAATGCCTGAAGAATCGAATGATAAAGGATTTGCGATGACAAGTAGTTTTACTTGTATGTCTTTAGCAGGACTTTTAATATTTAATTTAAACTCTTTAGAAAAAATAGAAAAAATAATAAAAATACAAATAAATAAAATTAAAGATGAAGATATAAAAATATTAATAGACTCACTTATAGATTTAGATATTTCTAGAATTATATATCTAGGAAGCTCTTGTTTAAAAGGTCTCGCAGAAGAAGCTGCATTAAAATGTTTAGAATTAACAACTGGACATATTGGATTATACTTCAACTCTCCATTAGGATTCAGACACGGACCAAAATCAATTATAAATGATACAACTATGGTTATAACTTTACTCTCAAATGATAATTATACTAGAAAGTATGAATTAGATTTACTAAAAGAGATGTTTTACGAAAATAAAAAGAAAGTATTAGTGACTTTAGATATGAAAAATTCAACTGAAGCTAAAGAGAACTCACATTACTACTATAGCTTTGATAGTGATTTCTATTCAGAAGATGTATTTAATATGTTTAGCTATATATATTTTGCACAATTATTTGCATTCTATAAATCAAAAAGCTTTGGTATAAATCCAGATAATCCTTGTCCTACTGGCGAAGTAAATAGAGTTGTCCAAGGTGTCACAATATATAATTATAAGGGGGAATCACAATGTTAGTTTCAACAAATCAAATGTTATTAGATGCACAAAAAAAAGGATACGCAGTTCCTGCTTTTAATATTCACAACTTAGAAACTATACAAGTCGTTGTTGAAACTGCAAATGAATTAAATTCACCTGTTATATTAGCAGCAACACCAAGTACAGTCAAATATGCAGGTATTGAATATTTAATAAAAATGATTGAAACTGCAAGTGAAAAATATGATATTCCTATCGCCTTCCATTTGGATCACCACGAAGATATCGATAGTATAAAAAATGCAATTCTTTTAGGATGTAAATCAGTTATGATTGATGCGTCCCATTATCCTTTTGAAGAAAATATAAAGATTGTGAAAGATGTTGTAGATTTTGCACATAGATATGATGTCAGTGTTGAAGCTGAGCTTGGAAAGCTAGTCGGACAAGAAGACGATTTAATAGTAGATGAATCTCATTCTTCATATACCGATCCAAAATTAGCTAAGATATTTGTAGAACAAACAGGAGTAAACTCATTAGCAATAGCTATAGGGACTGCTCATGGTTTATATAAAAATGAACCTAAATTGGATTACAATAGATTAAAGGAGATTAAAAATTTAATTGATATCCCTTTAGTTCTTCACGGTGCATCTGGAGTTCCTTTTGACTCAGTTAGAACAACGATAGAAGATGGTATTTGTAAAGTTAATATTGCGACAGAATTAAAAATACCATTTGCAGAAAGTTTAAAAGAATTTTTTAAAAATAATTCAAATGAAAGTGATCCTAGAAAATATTTAATTCCTGCAAAAGAAGCTATGAAAAAAGTCGTTGTAGATAAAATAATTATGTGTAAAAGTAATAATAAAGGATAAAACTTAAAAAGGAGACTTCATATTTTAATTATAGAAGCCTCCTTTTTTTATCCAAATATTTTTCACTAAATTACATTACTTTTTATTTTTCCATCATAAGACATTAGAATGTATCTATCTTTAACATAATTTTTAACTTCACTGCTCGTTAAAATCTTAAGCTCCTCTTCTCTTTTATAATTATATGAGCTAGTTTCTAATAAAGGGGCATCCACGACAGCAGGATGACACATAAACTCAATAATTTCAGTATCTTTAGTATCTATTAGAGAATAAAAATTACTTAACGAAACATTATCTTCATAGAATTCACCAATCAACTCATCATTTTTTCTATACTTCAAATTATATTTTTTTGATATAACTTGAATAGCCTCAAAAGCTTCTTTAATTCTAATATGAATATGATGATGTGAATCCATATGTGTCGGCATTTTTCCACATAACTCTTTAAATCTAAAAATCTGTGCCTCAATCTCCTTTATAAAATCCTCTTTTTCACCATTTTCCAAAAGAAGTTTATAGTTCCTAAAATTTCCTTCACCATCAGTCAAAGAAGATACTCCAAAAAGAGTCTTCCCTTTATCAAAAGTCAAATGTATACCTAAACCTAAGTCACTGTAATTTTGATACAGTTCGACAGCATCTCCTGCGTAAGGTTAATTAACCATCAGCGTCGTTGAAGATAAAATTCCATTTAAGTATGCTTCTATAATTCCCTTATTAACACCAGGAGATAATCCGAAATCATCGGCATTAACAATTAGTTTTTTCTTCATATGTAAAACCTCCATTGTTTTATAGATACTATTTTCATTCTTTTTGTTTTATAATAGTAGAAAAAGATTTGATATAAGTATATCATTTTAAATTTTATTGTAAAGTTAATTTATTTTCACAATTAAATAGTAATACTTTGTAGGAAATTATAGATATTTAGAGAATAATTATCTTAGAAAATAATTACAATATAAATCTATTGAAGTGTATTAAATTTAAATTTAATCATTTTATCAGGAGTGAGAACTTTATGAGAACACATATCCTTTTTATAATCTTACCTATTTTAATAACAGGATGCTTAGCAACCCCTAAAGTTACTGAAACTCCTATCAAAACTTTAATCACAAAAAATAAACCAAAAAATAACTCTGTTTTTTTTAAATCTCATGAGTGGTGGATAAATGCAAATAATCATGAATTAACCTCTCTTATTAATGAAGTTTTAAAAACAAATAGTAACATTAAAATTTCTAAACTTAATATTGAAAAAGCTATATATACTTTAAACTCCACAAAAATTCAAATCTTTCTAGTGTCGATTTAGCTGCTGATTGGAATCGAAACCATGTTTTGACAACTAGTGTTAAAACAGATTTGGATATTAAAAATAGTGATACTATCAACCTTGGTTCTGTGGGTATTCAAGCACAATATATTTTTGATCTTTGGGGGAAATTTGATGCTTTAGAAAAGCAAGCACAATATTCAAAACTAGCAACAGAACTTCAAAGTGAGTGGAGTACTCTCACTCTTTCAACTCTTGTTGCAAATCTCTATGGAAAATATATTCTCCTTGTAAAAGAGGAAAATATTTTCCAAAGAAAATTAAATATTGCAGAGGAAATTTTAAAATATGAAAATATTCTTTATCAAACTGGTCTTGGAAATAACAAAAATATTTCTATCGCTAAAAACAATATTCTATCTTTAAAACAAAATATTGTTGATATAAATACACAAAAGGTGATATTAAAAAATAGTTTCTACATTCTTGTTGGCGATGTTAATTCACAAACTATTGATAACACATTAGCTAAAATAGATTCTAATACACATAAATTCGATTATTTTTTAAATATTCCTGATTATATTGATTCTGATATAGCTATTAATAGACCTGATATGAAATATTATTTAGCTTTAATTAATTCAGAAAAAGAAAATTTAAAATCTCTAAAAGCTGATTTTTATCCTAGATTTTCTATCACGGGGAAATATTTATATCAAAATATAAATGTTCAAGATCTGTTGAAAGCACATAGTACATTGTGGGAAATGGGACCAAGCTTATACCTACCTTTATTCAATAGAAATACGCTTACTCAAAACTATAAAATTGCTGGGGTTAATATAAATATCTTTATTGAGAACTACAATATTAATCTAATCAAAGCTTACCAAGATATCAATAACAATCTCAATATTTTAAAAGCATCAAAATCAAGTAATTTTTCCGAAGAAAGTAAATATAAAAATATAAAATCTAACTATTCGGATAGCGATACTCTTTATAAAATTGGAAGTATATCAAAGCTTGAACTTTTAAATTCTGAAAACAATTTACTTGATACTGAGTTAAGTTACATTGAAAATAACTTTAATCTGTATACAAATCAAATTAACTTAATCGGGTCTATCGGTAGCTACTATAAAAATGAGGTGAAATAACAGTGGAAAATCAAATTGAAATATCTAATGAAACTAAAGTTAAAAATAGAGCAGATGCCAAAAAGAAAATCGGAATATTTCTTATAATTATTTTTTTCATTGGAATTTTATACTTACTTTACTATGTAATTTTTTTAAAAGGCTATGAAGAAACTGAAAATGCTTATATCCATGGAAATCAAGTGTCTATAACAACACAAATTAGTGGCGTTATCAATGAGATTAACGTACAGGATACCCAACCTATAACAATTGGAACTTCTGTTATAAAACTAGATACAATTAATTATGAAATTGCTCTTAAAGATGCTGAAACAAAATTAGCTGACGCAGTAAGAAAATATTATACATTACAAAACACTGTAAAAGTTAATGAAAATAACACTTTAACTGCTAAAGCTAACCTTATTCTTGCTGATAAAAACTTTAAAAAGACAAACAATATCTAGCAGCACAGGAATAACAAGTAAAGAAAGTTTTGATACAACTAACTTTAAATATATCGATAGTAAAAATGCCTACGAGCAAAGCCTAACTAATTTAGAAAATAGTAAAATAGAAGCTTTTAGCTCTTATATATACTCTCATCCTGTTGTGGCTGTAGCTATTGAGAATCTAAAAAACGCCTAATATAATTTAGAAAAAACTAAGATTTTCTCACCTATATCTGGTGTAATAGCCCAAAAACAAGTTAATTTAGGGCAACAAGTTGGTGCTGGTCAAACACTTTTTACTGTTGTTGATTTAAATAAAACTTGGATTAATGCAAACTTTAAAGAAACTCAGCTTAGAGATATCAAGCTTGGAAACCATGTTGAAATCAAAAGTGACTTGAATGGTAAAACTTATAGTGGTGTTGTCACTGGAATATCTGCTGGTTCAGGAAGTGCCTTCGCTTTAATCCCAACACAAAATGCTACTAGAAACTGGATTAAGATTGTCCAACGTGTTCCTGTTCGTATTGATTTTAATCAGGATAGTTTAAATAAAAATGGTGTTCTACCGATTGGAACAACTTTGACAGTTAAAGTTAATACAAACAAAAATGTTGATATCCCCAACCAGTTTATAGAACAAAAATCTGAACTATATAAAATTGATGAAAAAGCATTAAACTCATTGATTGAAAAAATAATTAATAGTAATAGTTTTTAAGGAGGTTATGGCTTATGAACTCATCAGTTATCTTTGCTACAATCGCCTTAGCTATTGGATCTTTTATGAATGTTCTTGATATGACCATAGTCAACGTTTCTTTAAGTCACATTGCTGGTGATTTCGCTGTAGTTCCTGATCAAGGAACTTGGGTTATCACTTCCTACGCTGTCGCTGAAGCTATATTTTTACCACTTATTGGATGGTTGACTAAACGTTTTGGAATTATTAAACAATACTTAGCTGCAACACTACTTTTCACTTTAGTTAGTATGCTTTGTGATATAAGTCCATCTTATAATTTTTTATTAAGCATGAGAATTTTACAAGGAGTTGTTAGAGCTAGTATGATTCCACTCTCTCAAACACTTATGCTAAAATTATATCCTAAAGAGAAAAAAGGAATAGCCTTAGGGATTTGCTCTATGACTATTGTTATTGCACCTGTTGTTGGTCCTGTTTTAGGGGGATGGGTAACTGATACTGCTTCTTGGAGATGGTGTTTTTATATCAATCTTCCCTTTGGTATAATATCAAGCTTAATTGTTTACTACATCTTTAAAAAAGATATCGCCAAAGAAAAAACTGTTAAAGAACCAATTGATATAATTGGATTTATTCTTTTAGTCATCGGTGTTGGTTCTCTACAACTTATACTAGATAAGGGAAATGATTTAGACTGGTTTTCCAATAATATTATTGTTGGACTCAGTATATCAGCTTTTGTTTTCTTAGTCCTCTTAGTTATTTGGGAATGGCATCATGAATCCCCAGTTGTAAATGTTCGACTATTTTTAAATAGAAATTTTTTGTCGGTTCGTTCGCTTTGATGTTTTCTGTTTTAGCATACTTTAGCGGTGTTGTTGCAATTCCCCTTTGGTTACAAAACTATATGGGATACTCTGCTTTTGTTAGTGGAAAATCAACATGTACACTTGGAGTTGCCATATTGATGGTAGCTCCTATCCTTGGAAAAAAATAGATCATTTAGATGCTAGAAAAGTAGCTGCTTTCGGATTCTTTCTACTGGGTATCTCCACATTTTTTACAGCGAGTTACTCACCACAAATAACTCCAGAATATGTTGCATTAACCAGATTTTTTAACGGCTTTGGTGTTGGTATATTCTTTATATCTTTAAACACATTAACTCTTTCAAATATTAGTAACGAAAATTTGGCTAGTGCTTCAGGGATATATAATTTTATGAGAAATATAGGGAGTAGTTTGGGAACATCTTTAGTTATCCCTGCTTGGAATCACGCAATGGCTTTTCATCATAACATGATGGTATCTAGCATAACGGTTGCTAATCCAAATATTGAAAGTTTCTCAAGTAACTCATTAGCTTTAATAAACCAGGAAGTTATTATTCAATCTTCTATTATGGGAATTAATGATATTTTAATCGGAAGTGGAGTTATAGCTCTTATCCTTATACCGTTTCTATTTCTAGGTACCTCAACTAAGTCAACAATAAAAGGGAGTCAATAACGACTCCCTTTTTTACTTCCTCATACTCTTTTTATCTATCTTTTCCAAACTCAAAATATATATTAGATAAAATTTCAAACTGTTCTTGCTTAAAATCATACTCCAAGTTTTTGAGTAAACGTTCTTGAAGTTCCTCATTTTTTTGAGAATAGATAAAATTAAGTTGTTTATCATATCTCATTCCTAAACTACTCCCTATTTTCCATTTTAAAAAATCATAAAAAGTTTCTTTACTATACTCCTCTGGTATCAAAACTCTTTCAAAGTCAATTTTATCAAAAACTTGTAAAATTAATTGAAATCTTTTCTCTTTAACTCTCTTCATTATCAAATTTTCCAAACTTATCACCTACATCTCTTCGCCATGTGTTTGAATAACTTTTTGATACCAGTAGAAACTATCTTTTTTTATACGTTTCATATCTTTTAAATCAAAGTCATCTCTATTTATATATACAAAACCATATCTTTTCTTAAACCCTTGATGAGAACTTAAAATATCCATAACTGACCAAGGAGAGTAACCCCACATCTCAACACCATCTTCCATCGCAAGTCTACAGGCTTCAATATGATCTCTCAAATAATCAATTCTATAGCTATCATGAACTTTTCCATCTTCTGTTAATACATCATGTGCACCTAATCCATTTTCAGCTATAATCATTGGCAATCTGTATTTTTCATAATATCTATTTAAAACCAATCTAAGACCCGATGGATCTATCTGTGCTCCATACTCACTCGCTTTTAAATTCTCATTTTTTATATGTCTAAAATATCCATATTGATCAAAGTCAACTTGATTCATGATAGACTCTCTTTCACCTAAAACATGATTTTCATCAACTGGTAAATGCTTTATACAAAGAGTTCTATAGTAATTAACAGCTATAAAATCATTTGTAGCTCCTTTTAAAATATCCTTATCGATAGCCTCTGTTTTAGGAACAATGTTTCTCTCTTTTAAGTATCTCATATAATATTTTGGATACTCACCATAAACATGCATATCTAAAGCGTACTCAGTTTTAAAACAATCGTTCATCTTAGCTGCCCATACATCCTCCGGCTTACTTGTTGCCGGGTATGAACAAGTTGATGAAACAGCTGGACCTATTTTTCCATTTTCAACAACTTTTCTAAAAACTTTAACAGTTAAAGCGTGAGCTAAAAACATGTGATAATCCATTTGAGCTCTCATTCTATCCGCTTCCCATTTATTCTCAACATCTATGTTCATTCTCTCATCAACTCTAACCATTAAATTTTGCTCGTTATGAACTTGCCAATTTTTTACTTTAGCACCAAATCTTTCAAAACATATTTTTGCATAACGTTCAAAAGCAAAAGCACACTCTCTATCTTCCCATCCATTATATTTTTCAACCAATGCATAAGGTAAATCAAAATGATAAAGTGTTATAAAAGGCATAATCCCCTTTTCTAAAAGATAATCAATAACTTGATCATAAAACTTTATTCCATCCTCATTTATCTCTCCATCACCAGTTGGAATAATTCTAGCCCAAGAGATTGAGAATCTATAAAGCTGAAGTCCTAACTCACTCATTAAATCTATATCAGCTTTCCAGTTGTTATAAAAATCACTCGCAACTTTTGAGTCAGCCTGTTTATCTGAACGTTTAAACGAATTGAAATCTGCAACAGTTTTTCCTTTTCCCCCTTGATTCCATCCACCTTCAATTTGAAAAGCTGATGATGATGCTCCCCATAAAAAGTTTTCTGGGAATTTTTTCATTTTATCTTGTATATCCATTTTCACTCCTCTATCTATTTTTCTAAACTTTCAATATCTTCAAATCCAAATAGGAATGTTAAAAGAGCCGAACCAAAAAATGCAACTCCAATTCCTATTAGATAAAACACAAATTTTTTCATTCCAAATGCAGCATAAGTTGCTATTGTTAAAACTCCATTGTTAGCAAACGAGTCTCCATAAACTCCTCCAGCTCCCATTATAGCTCCTCCTAATGCACCACATACAACAGCATATATCATAGGTTTTTTCAATCTTAGGTTACATCCATATATTGCTGGTTCTGTTATTCCACATAAAGCTGCCGAAATACTCGCCGAAGCAGCTATCGTTTCTAAATTTTTATTTTTTGTTTTTAACATAACTCCAAGAGCCGCTCCACCTTGAGAAAAGTTTGCTGCACCAGCAAAAGCCAATAAATTCTGACGACCAAAAAGTGCCACATCATTTATCCCAATTGGAATCAACGCTCTATGTGCTCCAAAAATTACAAACACACACCACATTCCTCCTACAAAAGCTCCACAAAGAATCGGACTAATTCCCATCAAAGTTCCATACATAAAGCTTATCATATTTCCTATATATATTCCAATAGGTCCAAAGAATAAAAATATGGCAGGAATCATAATAATCAATGATAAACCTGGAACTAATATTATTTTTAACACCTCTGGTATAATTTTTTCTAAAAATTTTTGCACATAACTTAAAATAAAAACTCCAATTACAATTGGAATAACCGAGGATGTATAACTCGCTTTTGTTACCTCTAGCCCAAACATGTAAACAGATGAACTTCCAGCCATGAGAGCTACAATTGCAGGAGAACACATCGTTCCACCAAGTGCCATAGCTATAAATTCATTTGCTTTAAATACTTTTGCACTCGTATAAGCTAAAATTATTGGCATAAAATAAAATATTGCATCTGTTGCTGTCATAATTATTGTATAAGTTTGATTGCCTGTTATATCAATTCCTTTATTTGATGCTAAAATTCTTGCAACTGTCAAAGCCCCTTTAAGTAAACCTGATGCTGCAATTGCCGGTACCATTGGGGTGAAAATTGTAGAAATTGCAATTAAAATCCTATTCCATATATTTCCAACTTCTAAACTTTCATTTTTATTTTCTTCTTTTTTCACTTCATCTTTTTGTGATAATATAGGTACAATCTCTAAGTAAATTTTTTCAACTTTCGAACCTATAACAACCTGAAGTTGACCTCCACTTTCTATTACAGATATAACTCCTTCTAACTGTTCTATCCTTTTTTTATCAACTAACTTCAAATCTTTAAGAACAAACCTTAATCGAGTAAAACAATATGTCAACTCTTTAACATTGAATGTTCCTCCTACTTCCTTTAATATATCTCGTCCTATTTTATTGTAATTCATATATAAATTTTCTCCTTTTATGATAATCAAGTTCATTATATTTAAATTCTACCATTATAGTGTAGTATTTGCAATTTTTTTTACTTCAAATATTTTTACAATAAAATAAAAAAGGTACTCATTTCTAAGTACCTAATTATTTACACAAAATTATTTATTATTTTATTTTTACCAGACTTTTTTGCTTCGTAAAGAAGTTTATCACTCTCTTCATAAACTTTATTACATTTTCGAGATAATCCTCCACTCACTGTTACTTTTATATCTCTAATCCAAACTAAGCTCTCAATAGTCTTTCTTATATCTTCGCTTATAGCTACACATTTCTCTTGAGAGCAATACTCTTCTAAAAATAAGACAGCAAATTCTTCTCCACCAATCCTATATACTTTTACTTTATACAACTCCTCTTTCATCAATAAAAGTTGTCCTATCTTTCTTAAAACACTATCTCCAAATCCATGGCCATAAGTATCATTTATTTTTTTAAAGTTATCTATATCAAATATCAGCATATAATAATCTTTATTAGAAATCTTAACCATCGTACTATCGAATGATTTTCTATTGTTAATTTTAGTTAAAAAATCAGTTGTAGAAACTTCTTGTAGTCCTACAGCTTTCTTAAAAGAGAAAATAATTACTAACAATAAACTAATAATATATAAAGACATCCTGATAACTCTATTAACTAGGATTTTATACTCTCTATTAGAAATTCCACTCTCCATAGATTCAATCATATATAATGATAACATTTTATAGTTTATTTCATTTATTTCTGTAATTTTTCTATCATATTTTCTTTTTAAATGCTCATATTTTTCAAAATTATCAGTTTTTCTATAATATTCAAATAAAATTTCATAACTATAATACAAAAATCCAAAATCACTTTTATTTTCAACAGAATTTAGAATATTCAATGTTTTTTCCTCTGAAAATTCAAGTATTGCAAAATATAGATTATATAAGGACTCAGCAACTGAGTAATATATATGTTCATCTATAAAATAAGAAATTTTTCTTTTAGATAAGAATTTTTGAGCTTTTATTAAATGGTCATACGATTTCTTTTCATTTCCCAAATAAGCATAATTATAACTATATAACGAATGAACTACAACCATCAAACTATCAGTATAAGGCTCTTTCTCTTCTGAAGATTTTGCCACTATTTTATCTAAAGCTTCTAACGATCTATTATAATTAGAAATTCTTATATTATTTTCTGCTAAATTTAAAAGTGCAACAATTTTTACTTGGTTTGAATCTTTGTAATTTCGTTCCTCTTTTAATATACTCTCTAATATTTCATTTGATATTTCATAACCATTTAAACTACTAATAATAATAGATAAGCCCATTTTTCCTCGATCAACATCATAATCACTATCAACATACTTTGCTAATTTTATGTACTCTAAACAATATCTAATTGACTCTAAAAAATTTTGACGTCGCATTTTTAAAACCCTAAGTTTATTTAACACAAATAGAGAATTTTTAGGAGATAATTGATCGCTTAATAAAAGTTTTCCTAGCATATAGCTCCCTAATTCGACTCCATTTTCACTATTTAATAAAGGTCTTGCAATCTCTACAACTTCATCATATCTAGAGTTATACTCCCGCTCTTTTATATTTTCAAATTGCTCTAAAACAGACTTTTCTAAAACTGTTAACTTCCCTTTTAATTCCTTTGAATCAATTTCTTCTATTAACTCTTTAGGAAAAGTTTTTCTATTTACTTGCTTCCAAAGTCCTTTAGTAAAAAAAACTCCAAAAACTAAAAAAAACAGAACAACTGTCCAATATCTTTTCTTCATCAAATCCCCCTTATTTTACTTATCTCAGACTTTAATTATAACATATTAAATCCCTTTTTTATAACACCTACAATTAAATTTCTATATTATTTTTCTTAAAAGAATGCTATAATGATGGATAAACAAAAAATATTTTTAAATGGAGATGTAATGAACTTTAATGAATTTAATTTTAAACACGAAATAATGACACAGATTACTGCTGTTGGATATAAAGAAGCAACACCTATACAAGCTGAAGCTATTCCAACTATTTTAAGCGGGATAGATGTACTTGGACTTGCTAAAACGGGAACTGGAAAAACTGCGGCTTTTGTTCTCCCTATCTTAGAAAAAATAGCTACAACTAAAGGTAAGGGAAAGGGAGTAAGAGCACTTATTATAGCCCCGACTAGAGAACTTGCTGAGCAGATTAACAACACAATACTGCAACTAGGTAAAGGTATTGGAATTAAAACTTTAGCCGTTTATGGTGGTACTTCTGTTAAGAAGCAGATTGATGTTCTTAAAACTGGTGTTGACATCGTTGTTGGTTGTCCTGGAAGAATTTTAGATCACATCAATCAAGGAAATCTAGGATTAACAAGACTTGAATTCCTTGTTCTTGACGAAGCTGACCATATGTTAGATATGGGATTCTTAAAAGATATCGAAAAAATCGTTAAACACACACCAAAAAAGAAACAAACTCTGTTTTTCTCTGCAACAATGCCAAAAGAGATTAAAACTCTTGCATTTAAAGTTTTAGAGAAGAATCACAAAACTATTGAAATAGAATATAAAGATCCTGTAAAACTTATTGAACATGAGTTATATCACGTTGAAAATCTTGATAAAAAAGCTAAATTAGTTGAAATTTTAGAAAATTCTGATATTGAATCAGTTATTATTTTTACTAACGGTAAACATAAAGCTAAATATTTAAGTAGAGTTTTAGAAAATAAAGGTTTTAAAGCTGTTCATTTCCAAGGAAACCTTTCTCAAAACCAAAGAGATGCAGCTTTATCAGGTTTTAGAAATGGAACTTATAATATTTTAGTTGCTACTGATATTGCTGCAAGAGGATTAGATATCCCTCAAGTTACGCATGTTATCAACTATGATCTTCCTAAAACTGCTGAAGCTTTTACCCACAGAAGTGGAAGAACTGGAAGAGCAAATAAAAATGGTATCGTTTTGACTTTCTCAGCCTTTGAAGATAAAAAATTCTTAGCTGATATTATAAAAACAAACAAAACTGAATTTGTGACAATTCACGGACAAGAAGGAAAAACTGCTCCTAAAAAACCAAAAGATACTTTTAAACAAAGACCTAAAAGAGAGTTCGATTCAACTAAAAAATCAAATTCTGAAACTAGTAAAAAATCATCTGGTAATAAGTTTTGGCAAAAAAAAGCTGAAAACAAAAGAGCTAAAACAAACAAGACAAACACAAAGTAGTTAAAAAAAGGATTTAGTATATTGCTAAATCCTTTTTTTTACTCTGCCTTTAAGGTTTTCAATTTCAACAAATGAGTTAAAACTGCAAAAAATATTATTACTAAAGCCGTTCTTCCATAAATATTATTCATAGATAAAAAACCTTTTCCCATCCCTAAGGTCATAACTATTATTGCTATAACTTTATTCTTATAAGTTATTCCTTTTTTTTCCGTATAATCTTTTATATATTTTCCAAATATTTTATTTTCTAAAAGTAATCTATGGAACTTCTCAGAACTTCTTTCAAAAAGAAATGCAGATAATAAAACAAATGGGGTCGTCGGCAAAATAGGTAAAAATATCCCTATAGTTCCTAGCAATAATGATAAGCACCCCAACATAAAAAATAACTTTTTTTTCATAAAATCCTCCCAAGTTTAATTTATACTATTTTAGCATATTTTACTTTGAATTTCAAATTATTTAAATATTTAATATTATTTTCTTGCAAAACAATAAATATTGTGGTAATATTATTTTGATTATCAAATATTTAGTCGGAGGATTTCAATGAAAAAACACTTTATTTATTTAGGGCTTGTAATCTCAGCTCTAAGCCATGCTATGGAACCTGGTAGTGAAGGAGTGTATCTAGAGAAGAGTGTTATCTCTACTGTTGGATATGAACAATCTTTACAAAATACTACTAAAAACATTCAAATAATTACAAAAGAGGAAATCAGTGAAAAAAACTTTAAAGATATAACAGAAGTTTTGGAAAGTTCACCTCTAATCACAATTACAAGAAACTCTGTCGGAGAAAGTATTCAAATGAGAGGAAGTGGATTAAACTCTAAAGCAACAGTTCAAGTTCTTGTTGATGGAGCTGCTATAAATCCAGTTGATATAAACCACGGTACTTTACCGTTAAATTCAGTTTCTGTATCATCTATCGAAAAAATAGAGATTCTTCCTGGGGGAAATGGAGTTCTTTATGGAGATGGATTCACTGGTGGATTGGTTAATATAATAACTAAATCTTCTGTTGATAAAACAGGAGGGTATGTTGGATTTAGATATGGAAGTGACAACGAACGTAGATTTGAAACAGGAACTTCTATAAAAGTAAATGATAATCTAGCTTTTATTATTGATTATTCTAAAGAGGATAACGACACTAATAGAGATTATGAAAATACAAAAAATGAGCATTTTAATTTAACTACACTTTTAAAATTAAGTGAGGATGACAAATTAAAATTACAATATACATACTACAACAAAAAATCTAAAACAGCTGAGCTGTTAACCAAGGCTGAGTTAGATGCTAATGCTTCTCAATCAGGAGTAGATTTTACTGGAGCTGAATTAGGTTCTTCTGCTCTTGAAGGCTCTACCGATCAATTAGATAAAAGTAACTTAACTAGAAATGAGTTCGCTATGAACTACGATAAAACTATCAACTCTAAAGTTTCACTAAATTTAAATATGAGCTACCAAGAGAATAAAAATGATGTTCATACAAAAGAAGCTACTATGGCCAACTTTGGAATGCTTGATTACAGAGACTACTATGCTGATAGCATAGGTACATTTACAGATGAAAAATTTAAAATCAATCCATCTATTAAATATGAGTATGGAAATGATAGCTACCTTATTTTTGGATATGACTATAAGCTTCAAAAAAGTAGTAGAGACTTTGAAAACTTCATGGATATGTATAAAGTTTATAACTTAGATAGTGAAAAAGAGAGTCATGGTGTTTATGTATTCAATAAAACATCTGTAGATAAATTACAATTCTTACAAGGTGTTAGAAGAGAGTGGACAAAATATGATACAACAAAAACTACTCACTACTACCACAGAGTTACTCCTGGATTTGTAAATGGAGGATATGTTGATACTGGATTACAAGTTGAAGAGATAAAAAAATCTATGAGAAATGATAGTTACGAGTTTGCAATCAACTACCTATACTCTGATACAGGTAATATCTATACTAGATTTGAGCAAAGTTTCAGAACTCCAGCTCCAACTGAGTTCCAAGATAAGATAAATAATGTCTATGCTATCAACGATTTAAAAGCAGAAACAAATCAAACTATTGAAATAGGATTAAAAGATTTTGCTTTCGGAAGTTTCATATCATTAAACGCTTTTGCAGGTAGAACTAAAGATGAGATCTATTACGAAGAAGTTACACACGGAAAACACTGGACTTACTCAAACTTAGATGAAACTAAAAGAAAAGGGTTTGAAATGGGATTAGAGCAATCTGTTGGAAAATTTGTATTCTTCGAAAACTTAGCTTTTGTTGATGCTACTATCTCTAGTGATTCAACAAATAGATCTATCGAAGGAAATCATGTTCCATATACTCCTAAAACAAACGCTAATGTAGGAACAGCTATCTATTTTACAAATAACTTTAATACAGCTTTAACTCTTAACTATAAAGATCAATACTACTTAGATAAAGAAAACAAATATAAAGCTAAAGATGCTGTTTCTTTAGATTTAAGTGTTAACTATACTCTTGATAATGGTTTAAAACTATTTGGAGGAATCAACAATCTTCTTGATAGACAAAACTTCGATCAAGAAGGTATCTCTAACGGAGAAAAAGTTTACGATCCTTCAAGCGGAAGAACTTTCTATTCTGGATTTAAATATACTTTCTAATAAACAAAAATATCTTCGGTCATGACCGAAGATATTTTTTATTCTAATTTTGTGTATAGTATTTCAAATTTTCGTTTAAAATAGCAAAATAACTACTTTCTAAATTTATATTGAAACAACCAGTTGATAAATCATATGGTGTATCTTCTACAAATCCTTCTATTGCTAATCTATTATCTTTTTCTAAATGATATAATTTGATATAATCTGTCTCTTCAAAGTTTAAGTTATTTAAAGCAGCTGCAAACGACAAGCTATTTTCATTTGCATTTACACTACAACTTCTTTTTATAACTCCATCTTTACTAAATAATATAAGTTCAGCATATTTACGTCCGTAATGGAATGGATGAACAATCTCTTCTCTTCCTTCTGCTTCAAACTTCATTAGATCATAATTGAAGGTTACCTCTAAGAAATGTACATTATTGTACCCTTTAAATATAAGTTTATTTTTTTCTCTTAATTTATTTTTTGCATCTTCTAATCTTTGAATCTCTAAACTAATCTCATCTGCATTTAAATTTGGAACTATTAACATTGACACAGCATAGTCTAAATGATTTTTGAAATAGTTATAACTTATTTTAGTATATTTTTCTGAAGATATTTGCGAGTATTCCTCAACTTTCTTTCTTAACTCAGTTTTATCATCTGATAAATCTAACAAAGTATTCGTATACTTTAAATTTTCATTTAATATATAGAAATAACTATTTTCTAAATCTACATCAAAGCAACCAGTTGATAAATCATAGGGTGTGTCTTCTATAAATCCATTTAGCATTAATCTACCATTTTTTTCTAAATGATGTAGCTTAATATAATCTGTTTCTTCAAAACTCATCGCATTTAAACTATCTGCAAATGTCATACTATTTTCATTTGCATTTACACTACATCTACCTTTTTCAATACCTTTTTTATTGAATAATACAACTTCAGAGTATTTACGTGAATATTGATACGGATGAATCATATTTTCTATTCCAGTAGCTTCAAATTTCATTAAATCATAGTTGAATGTCAATTCTGAGAAAATAGTATTATTATACCCTTTAAATATAACTCTATTTTTCTCTCTCAATTTATTTTTTGCAATATCTAATCTTTCAATTTCTAAATTAATTTCATCAGTAGTTAAATTAGGAACTTCCAATATTGACTGAGCATAATTCAGATGATTTTTAAAATAATCATAGCTTTTTTTAGTATATTTTTCAGAAGGTATCTGTGAGTATTCTTCAATTTTCTTTCTTAACTCAGTTTTATCATCTGATAAATCTAACAAAGTATTAGTATACTTTAAATTTTCATTTAATATATAGAAATAGCTATCTTCTAAATCTATATCAAAACAACCTGTTGATAAATCATGTGGTGTATTTTCTACAAAGCCATTTACTACTAATCTACTATCTTTCTCTAAATGATATAATTTAATATAATCCGTTTCCTCAAATATTAAACTATTTAACTTATTTGCAAATTGGATACTATTTTCATTTGCATTTACACTAAAACTACTTTTTACTATTCCTTTTTTATTATATAAAATAACCTCTCCATATTTACGCCCATAGTGGAATGGGTGCACTATTGAGTCCGTTCCTTTTGCTTCGAACTTCATTAAATCATAGTTAAATGTTAATTCTAAGAAGTGTACATTGTTATATCCTTTAAATATGATTTTATTTTTTTCTTTTAGATTATTTTTTGCTTCATCTAATCTTTGAACCTCTAAATCAATCTCGACTTGAGTTAAATTAGGGGTAGATAACATTGATGTAGCATACTCTATATGACTTTTTAAATAGTTATAACTTACTTTCGTATAATTTTCTGGAGATATTTCTAAACACTCCTCAATTTTATCTTTTAATTTAGATTTATCATCTGATAAATCTAATAAAGTATTCGTATACTTTAAATTTTCATTCAATAGATAGAAATAACTATTTTCTAAATCTATATCAAAACAACCTGTAGAGAGATTATACGGTGTATCTTCAACAAAACCACTCACTACTAATCTATTATTTTTTTCTAAATGGTACAACTTAATATAATCTGTTTCTTCAAATGTTAAACTATTTAAATTGCTTGCAAATGTCATACTATCTTGATTTGCATTTACACTACAACTACCTTTTACTATTCCTTTTCTATTGTATAGTATAACCTCTGAATATTTACGTGAATATTGATATGGATGAATCATATTTTCTATTCCACTAGCTTCAAATTTCATTAAGTCGTAGTTGAATGTCAATTCTGAGAAAATAACATTATTATATCCCTTAAACAGAATTTTATTTTTTTCTCTTAAGGCATGTTCAACATCATTTAACTCTTCTAAAATTAATGTTATCTCCTGTTCTGTTAAATTTGGTGTTTCTAACAACTGTTTAGCTTTTTGAATAACCATTTGTAGATTATTAAAAGAAAGTTTTGTATACTCACTAGAATCTAACTTTTCTAATTCTTCAATCCTATCTTTTAACTTAGTTTTATCATCTGATAAATCTAATAATATATTTGAATATTTTAGATTTTCATTTAGTATATAGAAATAACTATTTTCCAAATCTATAGCTGAACAACCATTATTTAAATTAGATGGCGTATTTTCAACAAATCCTTCTATTATCATTCTGCTATTTTTTTCTAAATGATATAACTTAATATAATCCGTTTCTTCAAAAGTTAGTGTACTTATAGCTTTAGCAAACTCTAAACTACTCTCATTTGCTTTTATTGAATAATTTCCTTTAACTACTCCTCTTCTATTGAATAGCTTTATTTCTGCATACTTGCTACTTCCATGGAATGGGTGTATTGTTGTGTCAATTCCCTTAGCGTCAAGCATCATAGAATCATCGTTGAATACTATTTCACAGAAGTTAACATTATTGTATCCTTTAAATATAATTTTATTCTTTTTTCTTAAATTCTGTATTGCTTTTTCTAAATCTCTATATGCCTCAACAACTTGATTTTCTAGAGCATCGTCATCTTCTAGAACTTCTATTGATTTACCTAATGCTAAAACATATTCATCGTAACTATTTTTAGAATAATCATCTTTGTTATAGTTGCATTCTTTTATCAGTTCAATTAAATCATCTTTATTTACATTAAGTTCTAATTGAACTTTTGAATACAATATATCTGATTTCATTATATAGAAATATGAGTTTTGTAAATCTAGATTTTTAACCCCGTGATCATAATATTCTTTAGTATCTTTAATTTCACCTAGTAAAGCCAATCTATTAAACTGCTCTTTATGCGAGAGTTTTAAATAGTCTCCTTCTATAAATTTCATTTCATTTAATAGATTTGAAACATAATCAGCATTCGAAGATCCCGCTACAGAATATCTATTTTTTAATTTATTTTTTTTATTATAATGCTCTATCACAATATATTCTGGTGAATGATAATGTACATTAGCTGCTACTCCTGATGATGATGCTATAAATTTCTTATTTACAAAATCAAATTCTACTCTTAAAAAAACTTCATCTTTGAATCCTTTGAAAAGTACTTTAGGTTTATCATCTGAAACTATAATATCAATCTCATGACTCGAAACTTTATTTTTTTCAATTGATTTTATTTTAAACTCTGAATTTAAATAAATTATCTCTGGAACTAAGAACGAAAACTTTCCTAACGAATCCGCTGTTACTATATATCTATTTTGACATAATTTTATTTCTATTTCAGCCTCTGGATTAGCTATTCCACTTAAAGTTCTATTTCTACCAGGGTATATTTTTCTCACTGTAGGCGGTATAGAAATATTTCTCACCGAATCAAACCAAGAGTTTTGATCTATATATAAATATGAAGATTCAGAAGAATCAATTATATCATCAATTGCATTAAAATCTGTAACATCTTGTAGTTCACACATCTTTATAAAAGGTATTACATTTAATTTATATTGCCTAGCTATAAAGTATGCGACAAAATCCCAACCATAATACTTTCCTTCTTCTCTCCAGAATGTTTCAAGCTTTTGCATAAACTCATTGTCAATACTATCAATAAATGCTAAGAAGAAATACATAGGTACTATTCTCTTGTTCTGTTCACCTTTAGTTAAATAATCAATATATGACGTTACTACCTTTGTTTCTTCATATTGTTGCTTATTCCCATATGCCCAAGACCAAGTAGGATCATTTTTATCTATTCTTGTTTTAGAATTTGCAAACATATTGTTCCAATACTCTGTGAATCCCCATCCTTGCTCATAAAGATGACCGTACTCATGATACATACCCCAAACAGCTTCACCTTTTTTAGGTCTTCCAAAATATGATAAAATATTATTAGGAGCACAATCTAGCATAGTACTTCCAGCCGACATATATCCTCTATGCTCTTCTCTTCCAGTAACTAAGAAAAAACCTTTTCTAGGTCTATGCATATCCTTCTCATTATTTTCATCTAGACCAGCTAATTTATTATATAAAGCGATTATATCCTCATTCATCTCTAACGTTTCTAATATATCCATTGGTTGTTCGTTATTTTTCTTTATAAGATGCTTTATCATTGGAATGTATATTCTCACATTGTCACTTATAAGTAATCCTGGATCATCTCCATTCTGATTTAAAAATACTTTCTCGTGAAAAGCCTCTTTAGATAAAATATTCCTTGAAATCTTTTCCTCTCTTATATCAAAAATAGAAGCAAGTATATAATCTGATTTATTCATTTTTACTTTTACACTAAAACTAAATCTTTCATCAACTGAATCTAATCCATTTTTAATATTTTGTACATCTATAAATAATCCTCCCATTTCTGGAATATCTATTTTAGTCCATACATTTACAGGAATTTTTTTTATACCTTTTAAATTTACTATATTATGTAAATTTATATTGGCATCACCAGTTATATTTTCTCCCTCTATTAAAATCTCAATTGAACAACTTTGTAAAATTTTTATACCTAATGGCTCGTTAGAATGAATACTATAATTAAACTGTTTACTGTCTTCACTTGTTGATAAACTTGTGTTTCTATAAATTTTTAACTCTTCTATAGTTTCATTAGTTTTTATGTTCAAACTCATATTAAAGCCTCCTATTTTTCATTTTTGTATTTTTATTTCAATTTCATTTAAAAACTTTTGTAACAATATTAACATACTATCTATTATTTTTCAATTATATTATCAAAAAAAAATACCATAACCATCTACAGTTTAATGTTTTATAAAATGTAGTGACTATGATATTTTTATTAAGATTTAAAATATTATACATAAAAATGAAAACATTATACAAAATATAGTTACAAGAATTAAGTGTTGATAATCTTTTTTAAGAAACCTATAACTTCTCAATCTACTTCTTACAACTCCATTTCCATATCCTCTAACTTCCATCGATAGCGCTAAATTTATTGCATTTTGAATTCCTGAAATAACAATTGGAAAAAAAAGTGTTGTTATATTTTCTACTTTTTCTTTTAAAGTCATCAATTCATAATCGATTCCTCGAGCCTTTTGGGCTAACACCACTCTTTCAGCTTCCTTTTGTAACATTGGAACAAACTTAAATGAAAGTGCTGTAATAATTCCTATCGATTCTACAGGAATCTTAAAAATTTTTAAAGGGGATAGTGTTTTTTCTATTACAAAACCAATTTCTCTTATCTCTAGTGATGAAACCATCGAAGTAGCTAAAAATATAATTATAATCAATCTAGAAAAAGATATAACTACATAATCAATTGGTCTTCCTATTAAAAAAAAGTTTATAACTACTATTGAAATCATTAATCCCGAAGAGTATTTTAAAATCTTTTTTAACTTCTCTACATTTATAGAAAAAAGTCTTATTTGATAAAATATTACGGGTAACAAAATTAAAATTTGATAAGATTTTTTTATAAATCCCAATGCAATTATACAGATTAGAGTTGTATAAAATACAGTTCTTGGGTCAAACTTTTGTAATTTCATAACTATCTAATCCTTTCTAGAAGTTCATCAATATTTCTTATATTTTCTGTAGAAACACCAAAATTATTCATAATTTCACAAAATTTTATAAAATCCAAATCTGAATTTTTTAAAACTTCAAAAGGTTTTCCTTGTGCTATAATTTTACCTTTTTCCAAAGCAACAACATTATCACCATACTCTAATACATCTTCTAAAAGATGAGATATTTGAATTATTGTTATTCCACTTTTTTTCAATTTATCTAAAATTGTAAAAAATAACTTTTTATTTTCTATATCAAGACCTGCAGTAGGTTCATCTAATAACAAAATTTTAGGAGATGTTATTAGTATTGAAGCTAGTGCTATAAATCTTTTCTGTCCTCCACTAACTTCATACGGAGATCTAGTTAGTATATCTTTTGACAACTTCAACAACTCTAAAATTTCATCTAGCTTTTTTTCAATCTCTTCAGGTGATATTTTTCTTTTCACTAGAGAATAAATTATTTCCTCTTTAATTGTGCTATTAAAAAATTGTTTTTCTGTATATTGAAACATATAACCATAATTTTCTCTATAATCTTTCAAGTGTTCTTTTAAAGAAAGGTTTTTATTTTTCCAAAAAATATCTCCTGTTTTGTTTTTTAATAAAAATCCTATAGTTTGAAGTAAAGTTGATTTTCCACTTCCTGTTTCTCCTATAATAAAATTATAACTTCCACTTTTAATATCTAAATTTATATTTTTTAATACTATTTCTTCATATCCTGAATTTATTTCTCTTAAAGAGATTTCCATAAACTTTCCCCCATTTTATCTAAATCAAAAACATTTTGTGATAAATTAATTCCTGTACGCAAATAAATGTTTTTAGCTACCTTAAACATCGTGGGAAGATCTAGTCCTGCTCCAAGTTCCCCTTTTACTAAAAGTTCGTTAAAATGCTCTTTAGAGCCTTTAAAATCGATTTCACTCCCTTTCAATAATAAAACCTCATCACAAAACTCTATTTCTGATAAATGGTGAGTTATTAAAATAATTGTTACTCCTTTTTCTTTTAATTTTTTTAAAAGATTTAATATTATTTTTCTATTGTGCGGATCTAACATAGAAGTAGCCTCATCAAGTATTAAAATTTTAGGATTTAATGCTAAGGCAGAAGCTATACACAATCTTTGCTTCTCTCCTCCTGAGAGTTTTGATATTTTTTCTAAATTTCTTCCTTCAAATTCAATCTCCAATAGTAGTTCATCTATTTTTCTTAGCATAACCTCTGAATCAAACCCATAGTTTTCCATTGAAAAAGCTATCTCCTCTTCAACAATATCCGTAACAATTTGCTCATCTGGATTTTGAAAAACCATCCCAATTTGTCTTCTACAATGATATAAATTAGTTTTTAAGTTAACATTGTCTATATAAATCTCTCCGTTTTTAGGTTTTTCTATACCTAAAATTAATTTTAGCAATGTACTTTTTCCAGAACCATTTTTTCCTAATAAAGTATAAAACTTACCTTTTTCAAAATTAACAGTTAATTTTTCAAATATAGATTTCTCGTCATAAGAAAAATCTATACACTCTAATCTAATCAACTTTTTCACTCCATTCTTCTACATCATAAAAATTTAAAGAGATGTTTTTTTCTTTTAAAATTGATTCTAAAACTTCCATAAAGACACCTTTCTCAGAAACTAATTTCACCCTACCTCTAATATCTTCTAAGCTTTCATAGCAACTAGTTTCTCCTTCCCAATCTGCTCTACAAGTTTTATTCACACCACAACTTGGACTTCCCGAAATTCCATAAATGCCCTCTATTTCATAACCATTTTTTAAATAGTCTTTAATTTGATTTACAATTGGAAGCAGCATTTTTTTACTTTCATTTACAAATCCACTATATTCAAATTGATCTTTTACATGTCCCCATCTTTTTAAACCTAAAATGTTTATTTCTGGACAAGGTAATTGTATAATTCCATAGTTTTTTAAAATTTTATTTTGTAAAAACTTTAAAAATTCATCTTGCTTTCTAGCATAAGGTTTAACCACACTATTTTGATTTAAAATACAATGTGATATTATTATAATTTTTTTAGATCTATTCATTTTTATCCTCTTATTTTATTTAATATACTTTTTGGAAGTTTTGCTATAAGTATAGATACAATAATACATGATGAAACTTTATCTATTAAATTAGACATAATTCTTGGAATAAATGCTGCTGTAAAGATTTTTTGTCCACTTTTAACAAGCCATCCTGTTAAAATATCCATTGATCCTCCTGCTAGACCTCCAAATAAAGAAACTGCTATAGGTGTTCCAACCAATGGAGCTACTATTGAAAGCAATATTCCTGTAAATACAGCTATTTTGAAGTCAAAACCAAATTTTTTAACAATATATCCTACAACTATTCCTATTATCATATTAACTATAGCAAATGGTAATTCTATTGGATTATTTACAACTGATGTAATAATATTAGTTATCATTCCCGTAATAGCTCCAAAAAATGGTCCCAGTAACGCTGCAGATAATATTGTTCCTATTGTGTCTAAGAATAAAAAAGGAATATGAAGTGTCTTAGCTAGTGTTGCCAGTATTATATTTAACCCTATTCCAAGTGCTGAAATTGTTATTGCCAATGTTTTTTTATTCATTTTTTCTCCTCTGTGTAAATCCTAATTAAATAAAATTTTATATATTATACAAAAAAACCTTTATTTACAAAAGGTTTTTTTATAATAATTCTTTTTCTAGTTCAAATATAATTTCTTCTATATTTGATAATTTTTCATCACTAAATTCATTTATATTTATAATTTTTAACAATCCAGTTAATTTTATTTTAAGATTTTCTTTTTTTATATTTTTTTCTGTTTGAATTTTATTTTGAGATAAATTTTCTTTAAATTCTTTTATTTTTTCTTTTGGATTTTCTGATTCTAAAATTTCAAAAACTATTTTTTCGTTATTTTTTTCTATTTTTTTAATATCTTTAATTGCTCTATCTGGTAATTTATATATTTCATTTGAATTATATTGTAAAGATAGCTGTCTTCTGTCTAAACATAGATAAACAAAATCTTTTTTAAATCCTAAACTTTCATACCATTTTCCAAACATACCATTTTTATTATTCGAAAAAATTTTATGGGCCTCTAAAAAAACATCCCCTAATTCTTTTAAATTTTCTTTTAATAAATTTCCTGTATGAGTTGCTTTTTTTTCTAATTCAATCAGTATTTCTTTATCTTCTTGATTAAAATCAGTATAATCAAATCTTGATTCAAACTTATCTTTTTTTATAATAACTTCACTTTTTTTATAGTTTGCTAACAATCCCATTTAATAATTTCCCCCACTAAATTTTTATAATCAATTGCTGCTGTACATGATGAATCTATTTGATAAATAGAATCTTTATTAAGACCTAACAAATTTAATTTTGAACATGTTCTTATTGTTGTTTCTGTTGTTTTAAAGTTATCTTTTAAATGTTCAAAAATTTCTTTACTTACTTTTTTTCTTTTATCTAACTTTGTTGGTAAAATTAAAGTATTTTTTATTTTGACGTCTAATTCCTCTTCTGTTTGTTCTAAAGTTTGAATTAAAAGATTTAATCCATCTAAAGCCAAAAGTTCTGTTTCACAAGGAATTAATACATAATCTGATGCATAAAGAGCATTTACAGTAAATAAATTCATACTTGGTGGACAATCTATAATTATATAATCATACGTTTTTTCTAATTTATCTAAAGCTTTTTTTAATAATTTTTCAGTTCCAAATTTAGATGTCAATTGTCTTTCTGCTAGATTTAATATTAAATTTGATGGAACTAAATCAAAATTTTGAGTTTCAATAATTACATCATTTATGTTTTTTTGATCAACTAAGATATCTTTTATTGTCAGTTTTGGAGTTTCATTTAATGCTGTAAATGTTAAACTTGCTTGTGGATCTGTATCTATTAGTAATACTTTTTTATTTTCTAAAGTTATTCCTGATCCAATACAGTGTGTTGTTGTTGTTTTTCCAACACCACCTTTAAAATTTATAATAGAAATTATTTTAGACATTTTTTCCTCCTGATTAAAAGTTATTTTCATCTGTTCTGTTGTAATATCTATTTTAACTAATTGATTTTTTTTATAGCCAATTTTTTCAATAATTTCCTTATCTAGAGTTATTCTATAAAGTTTTGTATTTCCATTAGCTTGAATAATTAATGGTTGTCCATTTTCGCATTTTTTAAAAGTTATTTCATTTAATTTTTCATTATAAATAAAATTTAAAAACTTAGGTTCATTCATTATTTTAATTCCTTTTATTGGAATATTCAAATATGCTGTTGATATTTTATTTTTTTTGTTAAATGTTAAATTTATTTTTTTTTCAAAAATCATTTAATCTCCCTATTTAAGATAAAAGTAATTGAGCTATTTTATAAGCTTCTTCTTCTGATTTAACGATATATGTTACTTTTTCTTGTTTTGAATTTTTTTTAAAATAAAGAGTTACTTCAATTCCATTTTTTAAAGTTATTAATCTCATAAATTATACCCTCCTTGATTTTTAGAGGATAAAATGATATACTTCTATTGCCAGTAGGGGTATATCATTTTGAATACCTCTTTTTTTATTATAATTAAAGAATACTATATAAATTTTCAAAAGTCAACGCATATTTTAATTTAAATATTAAAATGCGTTTATTTTTTTAAATAAACTTTTAAAAATATATTGTTTATAGTTGTTTATATATTGTTATATATTGTTATATATTGTTATGTACAAAAAAAATGAAAAAAAAAAGCTTTCAAAGCCTTTATTTATAAGCGTTTATAATCAATTTATGCTTTCGTCATTAGGTGGGAGTATTCTTCGTCATTAGGTGGGAGTATTTATCAACACTAGATGGGACATCTTTCGTCATTAGGTGGGAGCATTCATCAACATTAGATGGGAGTATATATAAAATTGTATTTTTTTATCAACATTTATTGGGAGTATATTTTTTATAAAATAAAATTTCTTCATTAAGTGGGAGTATTTTTCTTGAAAATTATCAATATTTTAGGTATAATCTATTAGAATCTAAGAAAAAGTATAGAAAAAAGTGAGATATACCCATATAATGACGAAAAAATTGTTGGAGTTGATTTATGAAAATAACTAAAAAGAAAAAAAGCAACAATTTAAACTTTCAAGAGGTAATTGATACACCCGAAACAGAAATAGTAGAAGAAAATATAACCTTAGATGAAAGTTTTTTGAAAAATAGAGCATTGATACGTATGGATATGAATATAATTCAATATCCTATATTTAGTAAAAATACAAAGAGAAAAACAAATCAAATTGTCAAATATTATTTTAATAATAATCGAGATACGTATATTACTGTTACCCCAGCTTCAGGTTATCATATTCCCGGAGAGATGGAAGAAAAAGTTTTTATTGTTTTAATGAAAATAATGAAAGATCGAGGAATGCCACAGAAATTTTGGGTAACGTTGAGTGAACTAAAAAAAGAATTAGGACTCAATACAAATAGAGCTAATGAGCTTATAAAAAAAAGTTTATTAAGAATAGCTAATACATTTTATAGTTTTAAAAATACGATGTATTTTAATGAATTAAAATCTGTATTAAAAGAAGAGATAACAAGATCGATTTTTGAATTAGATATTGTTAGTTTAGAGAGAAAAGAAAATGCAGAAATAAAGGCACAGATAAATGACCGAAGAATAAAGGAGATTTATCAGATTAAGATATCAGATTTTTTCTATAAGAATATTTTAGCAAAAGGATATTTAGTTTATGATGCTGCAGTACTATTAGAAATAGAATCTAGTACAGCAAGAACAATTTATATGTTAATTGAAAAACTTAGATTTAGTGAAACATATTTAAAAATAGATGTAATCTATCTAATAAAAAGAATTCCATTAAAATTTGATAAAACAAACATTGGAAGAACTGTAAAAACTTTGATGAAAAGTTTTCAAGAATTAAAAGAAAAAGAATTAATAAAAGATTTCATTTTGGAAAAAGATGGAACCTGGGAGAACGCTGAAGTTGAAATCTTTTTCTATGATTTTACAGTTCAAGATAAACAACAAAGATTTTTTGATGATTTAAACGAGTTTAGACATCTTACTCAGAGTCAACTTTTAGTCAGTCATACAGAAAATAAGGATCTTCAAGAAGAGGAAACAGAAAATCTAAAAGAGTTTATTAATGTCACTCAAGAGATGATAGATGAAGTTTTAAACTTAATGCCGGCAAAAGCAAAAACTTTAAAAACGATGCCAAAAACTATAAAAGATTCTATAGAGTCTTATGGACTAGAAAAAGTTCAACAAGTTGCAATTTATATGAAGAAAAATAAAGTGGATAAAGTTAGAGCTTATTTTATAAAAGCTTTGGAAAACGATTGGACTAAAGATGAGGAAATAGTCAAACTACCACCTAAAAAAGTAATTGTTGAACAATTACCATTAGATGATCATAAAATTGAAGTTGATGATTTTATAAAAAAAGATTTTGAAAACAATTTCCAAAAATTTTTAGTATTAGATGATCAAGAGAAAGAAATTATTGAAAAAAATGCATATGATTATTATATAAAAAAATGTGGTCAAGATACAAAAATTCAGAAGATTGCATTTAAAGCAGCAAAGAAATCTTTGACTTTAGAATATTTAATAGAAACAGAGTATTTTAAAAATAAAGAAAATAATATTGAAGAAATTGAAATTTTATCAGAAGAGATAAAAAATAAAAAAGGAATGACTTTATCTGAGATTTATGATTCTGTTAGCCAAAAAGTTAAATTTTATTCAGGACTTTTTGAGATGAATTTTGATGAAACTATGATGTTAAGGCTTGAAGCAGGAAAAGAGATACTTTTATATAAGAATTTGGATGAGATAACAGAAGAGATTTTAATTGAAATGGTTAAGTCTGTTGTTTTAAGATTAAATAGTAAAAAACAATAAATAAAAATTATATAAAAATATCTTCGGTCATGACCGAAGATATTTTTATATTTAAGTTATAATTAATCTTGGAACAATATCTAAAGTTGAATTGCCATCGAATTTTTTTGTATATTCGATTTAAAGGTGGTTTATTGTACTCAAAAAAGACTTTTAGACAGTTCTCGAGAGCTAATTTCAAATCCCTGTCTTGAATCTTTTTAATGACGATATAATTACCAAGCGTGGCATAATCAAACTTTAGAGAATTGAAAAGTTCAACTATAGATTCTCCTTTAGATAGATTTGCAAAAGAGGTTTCATATTAAAGTACTCCCTGAATCAATTACAAATACTCTACCGTTTTTTTATCAGCTCTAAGGGTTTCTAAAAAAGTGAAGAGTTTTGAAAATGAAATAATATATGATTCTTGATTTTTGATACTTAGTTTTGCTAAAATAGTAATAGAAAATAAATTAATTAAAGGAAGCTAAGATGAAAATAATAATAGATGCAGATGCCTGTCCAGTTACAGATATTGCAATAAAAGTAGCAAAGTCTAAAAATATAAGTTGTTTAATAGTGTGTGATAATGCTCATAAGATTGAAAGAGATGGAGTGCAAACAGTTGTTGTTTCTCAGGGAGTAGACGCAGTAGATTTTACAATTATTTCTAAAAGTGAGGAGAAAGATATAATTGTAACTCAAGATTATGGATTGGCATCAATCGTTTTATCAAAAGGAGCTCATGCAATAAACCAAGATGGGTTGATTTATAATAAATTCAATATAGAGAGTTTACTTTTTAGTAGACATATGTCTCAAAAGCTAAGAAATGCAGGAAAGAGAACAAAGGGGCCTAAGAAAAGAACTCAGGAGCAAAACATTGAATTTGAAAAGAAATTGATTAAACTTTTAGAAGATATAAATAAGTTATAGAAAATTATTTTTGGAGGAGAAAATGGAAGATCAAAAATGTTTAGAGTGTGGTTGTGAATTGGAAAAAATTGGAACTGAATATACTTGTAAAAGTTGCGAAGTAAAATATATAAAAAAAGCTTATTGTCCTGACTGTGGAAGTGAACTTGAAAAATTAGCAGCGTGTGGATCTTTAAGTTATTGGTGCAATAAATGCAACGAATTAAAATCAAGAAAAACAATAATACAAAAATTGACAAAAGATGCATAATTAGGTTATTATTTACTTGAATATATTTTTAGGGAGGAGTTAGAATGAAATTTGTATTTAATCACTTTAATATCAATGTATTAAATCTTGAAAAAAGTATGGAGTTTTATAAAAATGCGTTAGGGCTTATAGAGGTAAGAAGAAAAGAAGCTGAAGATGGTAGCTATATCTTAGTTTATATGGGAGATGGAGAAACTGGATTTACAATAGAGTTAACTTGGTTAAGAGATAGAGAAGAAGCTTATGATTTAGGAGATGAAGAGTTCCACTTAGCTTTTGTTGCTGATGATTACGAGGCAGCTTATAAAAAGCATAGTGAAATGGGATGTATTTGCTATGAGAATCCAGCTATGGGAATTTATTTTATAAATGATCCTGATGGATACTGGTTAGAAGTTATTCCACCTAGAGTTGTAAAGTAAAAATTGGATAAATTTAGTTAGATAGGGTCTATTTTGACCCTATTTTTTATATCATAATATTTCAAAAAAACTATGATATCATAATATTTCAAGGTATAATATAGTAAAATTAGAAAATAAAGGAAGTGCATCAAAATTATGTTAGTAACAGGCAGTATTTTAATTATAATTGCAGTTTTTTTAGGAGTTATACTTAAAAGAAAAAAGAAAATAAAAATGACAAGAAAATTAAGAAATAAGGCTATTAGAGAACAAACACATAAAGTTCAGCAAATAAAAGAGAAAAATTCAACTGATGATAAAACGAAGGAAGTGTTAAAATATAAAGAGATTTATGATGACTTGGGTTATGATGAAAATGGTTATGATAGAGAAGGCTATGATAGATTTGGTTATAATAAAGAGATTTATGGAAATGATTTTGCAAATAGTTATTCTAGGTCTGATTACGATAAATATGGTTATGATAGAGCGGGTTATGATAAGTTTGGTTATAATAAGGCAGGTTATGACAGAATGGGATATGATTGGAATGGATATAGCAAAGCAGGCTATGATAGAACTGGTCATGATAGAAATGGTTTAAATAAATCTGGAATCTCAAAAAATATTAAATTAAATTCAGAAATTGACAAAACTAGCTATGATAAATTTGGCTATGATAAAGAGGGTTACGACCGAAGTGGTTACGATAGAAATGGTTACGATAGAGCTAGATACGATAAATATGGTTACAATAAAGCAGGATTTGATAGAACAGGCTATGATAGATTGGGATATAATAGAGAAAGTTTTAATGTAGAAAATCATGATGAATATGATAAGTACGGCTATGACAGAGCAGGTTATGATAAATATGGTTATAATAAAGCTAGTTATGATAGAGAGGGTTACAATAGAAGTGGTTATAACTCGAAAGGTTATGATAAAGCAGGGTATAATAAATATGGTTATGACAAGAATGGCTATGATAGAAATGGTAAAAGCAAATCAGTTTAGGAGGAAGTTATGAAAAGTTTAAAAGTATTTTATATATATCACAGCTGTTTTGTAGTTGAAACAGAAAAACATTTATTAGTTTTTGATTACTATAAGATGCCACTAAAAACTGATATAGATGATATATCTTTAGTTGATATGATTTCTAAAAGTTTGAAAAAGGTGATGATATTTTCTTCTCATGGCCATTATGATCATTTTAATAAAGATATTTTAAACTGGAAAAATGAAAATCATGAACTAACTTATATTTTAAGTAGTGATATAGTTTTAGATAGAGATATAAAAAATTGTCATCAGATGTCAGAGGATGGAATTTTAAATTTAGGAGATATAACGATTAAAGCATATGGGTCGTCTGACTTAGGTGTTTCGTTTTTAGTAGAAGTGGATCAAATGAAAATTTTCCATGCTGGAGATTTGAATTGGTGGTATTGGAAAGATGATACTGAAGCAGAGGAAAAATATATGAGAGAGTTATATAAAGGGATTGTTGAAAAAATTAGAATCAATAAAGATATAGATGTTGCTTTTTTCCCTGTTGATCCAAGACTAGAGGAGTTCTGCTATTTAGGAAGTGAATATTTTGCTGAAAATATAAAACCTAAAGTTATAGTTCCAATGCATTTTGATGAGAATTTTTATGTTAGTAGTGAGTTAAAAAAGAGAATTCAAAAATATAATGTGGATGTTATTGAGATATTTAGAACTAACTCTTTGATAGAAATTTAAAAATGAGAAGATATCTTCGGTCATGACCGAAGATATTTTTGTTTAACAGAATAGAAGAAATAAGATATAATATAATTATATAAAAATATAAAATAAGGAGGGTTGAATGACGGAAAAAAATGTTGTTTTAAAAAAATATTTTGGTTATGAGAATTTTAGAGAAGGGCAAGAAGAGATAATCAGTAATATTTTAGAAAAGAAAAATACATTAGCTATTATGCCAACTGGCGGTGGAAAATCTATATGTTATCAAATCCCGGCAATAATGTTTGAAGGCTTAACAATTGTAATTTCACCACTTATATCTCTTATGAAAGACCAAGTTGATGCTTTAAACCAAAATGGAATCCCATCTACATTTATTAATAGTTCTCTTTCAAATGACGAATGTGAAATGACTTATAACTCCTTAATGAATAACGAATATAAAATTATTTATATTGCTCCAGAAAGATTAGAAAATAGTAGATTTTTATCAGTTATAAAAAAAATAAAAATATCTCAAGTAGCTGTGGATGAAGCACATTGTATATCTCAATGGGGTCATGATTTTAGAGCTAGTTATAAAAATATAAAGACATTCTTGGAAAGCTTAGATTACTCTCCAGTAGTAACGGCTTTTACTGCTACAGCTACATCAGAGGTAATTCAAGATATTTTAGCTAGTTTGAATATAAATGCCAATATATTTAGAAATGGATTTAGAAGAAAAAATCTAAAATTTTCTATTTTGAAGAATATAGATAATCTTAAATTTATTCAAAAGTTTATCAATTCTCATTCTGATGAAAGTGGAATAATATATGTTTCTACTCGTAAAGAGTGTGATAAGATTTATGAAATTTTATCTCAAATAATTAAAGTTGGAAAATATCATGCTGGTATGTCTGATGATGAAAGAATGTCTAATCAAGAGGATTTTATATTGGATAAAATTAAAATAATTGTTGCGACAAACGCATTTGGTATGGGAATTGACAAATCAAACGTAAGATGGGTTATTCATAATAATATACCTAAAGATATTGAAAGTTATTATCAGGAAGCAGGAAGAGCAGGAAGAGATGGACTTGACTCAGAGTGTGTTCTTATTTATCATCCGAAAGATGTGGTGATTCAAAAGTTATTTATAGAGAACGAAAATACAGATTCTGAGTTTTCAAAAATAAAATATGAAAAACTATCATGTATGGAAAACTATACAAGAACAAATAGATGTCTATCAGAATACATAGTAAACTATTTTGGGGATACATTGGAAGAATCTTGTGGAGTTTGTAGTAACTGTGAAAATGAAGGAGAAGTTTTTGATATAACAATTGATGCACAAAAAATTATATCATGTGTTGGAAGGCTAAATGATAGGTTTGGTGTTAAATTGATTTCAGAGGTTTTAAAAGGAGCTAATACAGCCAAAATAAAAGATTATAGATTAAATGAACAATCTACATATGCGTGTTTAAAAGATAAAAGTTTAGAAGAGATAAAAATAATTATTGATTATATGATAGGATATGAGTATTTAAAAGTAAGTGAAGGTAAATATCCTCTAATAAGATTGACAGAAAAAGCATACTCTTTTATTAGAAATAATGAAACTTTACTTATGAAAATTTTAAATAATGATACTTCTATTCAAAAATCTAAAAAGAGTTTTAAAAACAGTGCTTCACTATCATTGATAGAGGGTGGGGAAAATCTATTTAAGATTTTAGCAAAGTATAGAACAGAAACCGCCATTGAATTAAAGGTTCCACCATACGTTGTTTTTTCAGATAAAACTTTAATTGAAATATGTAACTATAAACCAAGAAGTAAAGCTGAGTTACTTGGAGTAAATGGTATGGGAGAAATTAAGTTTGAAAAATATGGTGATTCAATTCTTTCCATTTTAAATAAATATATTGAAGAAACGAATGATAGTAGTGTAACCTCTAAATTAGAGATTTCAACAAAATCAACTTTAACTAAATCACCTAGTTACAAAAAGACTGCTGAGTTATTTATGGAAGGTTTATCTATTGAAGATATTGCAGCAACTCAGCAGATTGTAGTTACTACGGTTCTTAACCATCTTTCTAAAGCTAAGAAAGAGATTGTAGGATTAGATTTGTCAAGGTTATACACAACAGAAGAGAAAGGTTTAGTGATTGAGGCTGTGGAGAAAGTTGGAATGGAGAGATTGAAGCCAATAAAAGAATACCTACCTGAGTATTTTTCATATGATAAAATAAAAATAATTTTAATAGATTTGTAAATTTTAAAGTAATTAAAAATTATTGATACTTTATATCTAATAATAATACTGTATTTTGAGGTGATTTTTTTGAAAAAATTAAAAGATTTATCACTATTTAGAGTTTTTGCAAAGAATAAGAATTAAGAAGCTGAAGTGTTTTAGAGGAGTTTGAGATGATTAAATTTAGTGAAAAAAAATTTGGTTCAATTGGTGTAGTTGGTCATGTAGGATGTGGTCATTGTCACAGCGTTAATGGGCAAGTACAAGATGATTCAGTTGGACTAGCAGTTATATTATATTTTTTTCAAAAAGTTACAAAGTTATCGTTAGAAATATTTGATATAACTTTTGATGAAAATAAAATTATAGTAAACTTAAAAAACGGTGGTATTGGATACGGTATTGCTCGAAGAGGAATAACACCATTTGAAAAAGATATTATAAAAAAGTTAATAGGAAAAGAAGCATTGATGACTCATACTATTGTTTTAAAAGAGTTTGGTCGAATCTATGGGCAAGGAGTTTTAGAGGTACCTGTAGCGTTACAATCAGCTATTGCTAATGCTTTGTTAGATGGTTTTTATAAAAAATTTCCTGATAATTTCAAAATAACAAAAGAGAATGTTGGAGATAATTATGGATATATTTTAGGAGCTGTTTTAGATATAGGAAATACATCAGTATCTTTTTTAGCTACAGTCAATGCTACTCTTGGAGGAATTGGTCCTAATGAAGACTTAGAAGGCAATTCTAACTATTTTTCTAAAAAATTAATTGTTGAATATTTTAAATTAGATAAAATTCCGACAATTGTTTTAGAATCTAAATTATTTAATGATGCTTTAGGAGATTTAAAAACTGATACTTTTATCGTAAGAGGAGATAAACAAGATGATAATATTGATGTTGTTAATGCATTAGTTGAAGCTTGTAGTACTTTAAGCTATCCTTTTTGTTATTATGATTTAGGAAGTATGAAAAGAAAAGTTGATTCTCTTAAATTAAAAACTATGGATATAGGGAAGAAAATTGAAAAATTAGGAAATGAATTAGCTTTAGCTAATCTATCAGAAGAAAAAGTTCGAATTGTTTCAGAGTTAGCGACAATAGTTAGTCAAGATTGCGGTGGAGTGACATTTATGTCTAATCATATTCATAATGAAATAGGTGGAGCAGGATTGATAAAGAAAACAGGTGCTGTTCTAAGCTTAGGTGTCTCAAAAAAATATATTAATGATAATATTATTCCGTATCTAACTAAAGAGGATCTAGAAAAATATTATCAAATCGTTCTAAAGACAATTTCTATATTAGAAAGATAAAATATGGTATACTTAAAGAAAATATATTAGTGAGGTGAAAAAGATGGTTAAGAAAAAGTTGCCTGTAGGAATAGATAATTTTAAAGAGATAATAGAAAATAACTATTATTTTGCTGATAAATCGATGCTAATAAATGAAGTGCTAGATAAAAAATCTAAAGTAATATTATTACCTAGACCTAGAAGATTTGGAAAAACTTTAAATATGTCAATGCTTAACTATTTCTTTAACATAGAAGATAAAGAGTCTAATAGAAAATTATTTGATGGATTAGATATTACGAATACAGATAAAATGGAGTACGCAGGGCAGTATCCTGTTATATATATTAGCTTAAAAGATATAAAAGTTAGTAATTGGGAGCTATGTTTAGAAAAGTTTATGGCTTTGATAAAAAAAGAGTATAAAAAATATGGATTTGTTTTAGAAGATAAAAGAGATGCACAGGAAAATTCACTTTTAAATTTATCTGAGCAGTTATATGAAAAGTTTGGAAAAAAAGTAATTATTTTAATAGATGAATATGATACACCTTTAGTTACTGCTCATTCACAGGGATATTATGATGAAGCAATATTCTTTTTCCGTAATGTTTTGAGTGCAGCATTAAAAGGAAATCCATATTTAGAATTCGCAGTTCTTACGGGAATACTGCGAGTAGCAAAGGAAAGTATATTTTCAGGGCTTAATAATCTTACTGTATCTACAATATTAGATAATAATTTTAATTATTTTGGATTGAGTGAAAAAGAAGTAGAGATAGCTTTAAAATACTACGAGTTAGATTATGAAGTAGAAGAGATTAAAAAGTGGTACAACGGTTATAAATTTGGAAATAAGCTAGTATATAATCCTTGGTCTATTATAAATTGTATTAACAATAAAGAGATTAATCCATATTGGATAAATACTAGTGACAATGCTTTAATAAAGCAGTTGCTAAATAAAAATGATTCTAAAGTATTAGATGATTTAAAAGCTGTTTTTAGTGGAAATGAAATAGAGGAAGTAATCACAGAAAATATAGTATTTTCTGATTTAGATGATGTGGATACAATCTGGTCGTTGATGTTATTTTCAGGATATTTAACATATGATAGATTGCAAATTTCAGATATAACTGGTGCAAAGACATATTTCTTAAAAATTCCAAACTATGAAGTGCAGTCATTTTTTAAGAACAGTTTTATTAAAGAATATAGTCATGGAAAAACAGCTTTGTATTTTAAAATGCTTGAGGATTTGTATAAAGGTGAGATTGAAAGATTCCAATATAAATTTAAAGATTTATATCTATCAGCAATAAGTTACCACGACGGTGGAGATAGTGAGAAGTATTATCATCACTTTATGCTAGGTCTTCTTTTAACTTTAGGTGATAAATATATAATAACTTCTAATAGAGAAAGTGGTTATGGAAGATACGACATAGCTTTAGAGCCTAAAGATAAGAGAAATTTTGGATTGATATTTGAGTTTAAAATAGGAGATAAAAACAGTATCCATGAGAAAGCGAAGGAAGCTTTAGCTCAAATAAATGAGAAAAAATATGATATATCTATGAAAAATAATGGGGTATCAAAGGTAATAAAAATAGGAATGGCTTTTAGCGGAAAAGATGTTGCTATTGAGAGTGAAATAAACTAATGAGGTGAAAAATATCTTCGGTCATGACCGAAGATATTTTTGTATTAATGATTACCTTTTTCAATTAATTTTTCAATAGCTCTTATAGCTACTTCTGTTTCTAGAGTTGTATCATAAAAGCCATTGTTTGATAATCCAGCTTTAGCTCGTTCTTGATTTGCTACAGCAAGCAAGATAGTTCCACACTTAACTTTTAAATAATTTGCAACAGTAAATAGTGCTGCTGATTCCATTTCAGATCCAAGACATCCCATTTGCATCCATGCTTTCCATTTTCCTAATAATTCATAGCTAATAGGCATATTTTCAGGCTCGTGTTGACCATAAAATGAATCTTTACATTGTACTACACCAACATGAAATTTTGCTTTTTTTTCATTTGCAGCTTCAACTAATGCATTTACAATTTCATAATTTGCAACAGCAGGAAACTCGATAGGAGCATACTCTTTACTAGTTCCCTCCATTCTGACAGCTCCAGTGGCAACAATAAGATCACCACCTTCAACTTTTAAATCCATTCCTCCACATGTTCCTAGTCTAATAAATGTATCAGCTCCTGCATCAACAAGTTCTTGAAGTGCAATAGCAGCACTAGGCCCTCCTATTCCAGTAGATGTCACACTGACTTTTACTCCATTTAAGTATCCAGTATATGTTGTATATTCACGTAAGTCAGCTATTTTTTTAGCATTTTCAAGATAAGAAGCTATTTTTTCACAACGTTTTGGATCACCAGGTAAAATAACATATTTTCCAACATCTCCATTTTTAATTCCAATATGAAATTGTGTTCCATCTGCTCTTTTCATAATATATTTTCCTCCTATTTTTTACTCTTTTATTAGAGATTTATAAATAATACTTACTGTAATGAAACTAGTAAAAATAATTCCGATAAAAATAAGTAATATATTGCTATAAACTATAGCATTTTTTGAAATATTAGTGATGAATGCATTGTCTTGTAATGAGTTTATAGTTAATAATTTTCCAGTTATTACGATTCCAGTGGATGAAGTTATTTTTATACAAAGATTGAAAAATCCTAGTCCAGTTCCACGCATTTTTAATGGTAGTGAATTTATAACTAAAGTCATTATTGGTGTATATAAAATTGAAAAACCACCATTGAATAGGCATGACATAATTATTAGTGGAAGTATATTTTTATCAAGAAGGAAACTTCCAATTAAAAGACCGAGAAACATACTTTCAAGACCAGTTATTAAAGTCTTAAAAACACCAATTTTTTTTGTTATTTTACTTCCTAAAATACCAATAGTCATACTTATAATACAACTTGGAATTAAAATTAATGATATTTTACTGGGCTCTATTCCATATATATGTGATGTCATAAATGAAAATAGGAATGAGTAGCATCCTTGGATAGAGTAGGTAATTAATACTATTAAAATAATTAATAAATATTTCCAATTTTTAAAGAAATCAATTGTAATAAAAGCATTTTTATTTTTACTGATATATAATAAAAAGATTATAGATATTAGTAAGCAAATTATAAGAATGCTAGTTTGCATTAAACTAAAATATAAAGATATAAACAATGCCAGTGTTCCCATTAAAGATATTCCTAAGATATCAACTTTATTTTTTTGATTTTTAGAATCTTCAGGTAAATATTTTATAATAAAAGGAATACTTATAATAGAAATAGCAGGAATTATAAATAGATATTTCCAACCGATATATGTAGCAAAAATTCCTCCTAATAAAATTCCAAGCATTTGTCCACCAGAAAAACAAGCTGTATTGAAGCCATAATATTTCATATGTTTGTCATTTGGTAGATATTTTGTTGCAGTAAGTATAAGTAATGCAGATGCAGATGTTCCACCAGCCATCTGAAGAGATCTAAAAATAAGAACAGCGAAAAAGTAATTGCTAAATATAAATGCACCCAAAGAACTAATAACTTGTATTCCTATTCCAGTAATTAGCAGTTTCTTAATAGATATAAAATCTGATAAAGCAGTATAAAATACATATGCTACTCCCATTGTAAGCATAGCTACAGATGAAATTAAACTAACATTTGCTGAGGTAATAGAAAAATCTTTTGCAATAATTGGAGCACAGATATTGAGTGCTTCTTGTAAGCTTCCTGTAAAAATAAAGGCCATCATAATAAAAGGCATAACTTTTGAAACATTATTTTCTTCTTTCACTTTCTTCTCCTTTTAAACTAAATATAATTTTAATTTAAATGATTGTATTTAGTTTTTAATAGTTTTTTTTATTTCTTTTTGTTCGTATTTATAATATAATAAATAAAAATTATTTTTTCACTGACATCTGTCAGTAAATTGGAGGTATTTTTTGAAAATTATAAAAAATGATTTGTTATTAGAAAACAAAATTAGAGAATTTAGTATTGATTCTATGTTTTACAATGATTATAGAAAGTATATGCAGCTTTTATATTTTACTAAAAAAGAAGTTATATATAATCAAGGTGATAATTTAAATGGAATATATATTCTTATATCTGGTGAGATAAAAGTATCTTTCTCTCTAAGTAATGGGAAAGAAAATATTTTACGGAAATTAAAAGCTCCAAGAATATTTGGTGAAATAGAGCTACTTTTAGATAAGTTGGCACCATCTTCAGTTGAAACTATAGAGGATGCTTATTGCATATATCTACCATTAAAAGAGTGCAAGGAATTGTTATTGAATGATGTTGTTTTTTTAAGAGATATTGCATATAATCTTTCTGATGCAATTTATAAAAGTAATAGTAAATCTTCTATTAATCAAGGTTTATCACCAAAGAATAGGTTAGTAGCATATATTTTTGCTATTGAAAAAAATCAAGAGTTTATTTGTGATATAAAAGAAGTTGCTGAATTTACAGGAATTAGTGAAAGACATCTTTTTAGGATATTAAATGAGTTGATTCAAAAGAAATATATAATTAAAGAAAAGGGTTATTATAAAATAATTAATGAATCTGCTTTGAAGGAAACTATAGAAGATTTATATTAAGAAACAAAGAAAAATAATTAAGTTTATAGAATTGTTGAAACATTTATTTTAAATATATGGTAAAATATTTGTGCAGTATAAAAAATTGGAGGGATTAAATGAAAAGGTTATTATCAACAATTTTTCTTATTTCAAGCTTAATAAGTTATGCTGAGGGGTTTGAGCTTGTTACTTTAGGAAGTGACGGTGGAGTATTCGATGGAAATATCTCTGGATACCTTTTAAAAAGTAAAACTGAGGAAAACTTTGTTGCTTTGGATGCGGGAACAGTTTTACCTGGAATAAAAAAAGGGTTAGAGAAAAATAGTTTTAAGAATATTACTATACCAAAAGATACTGAATGGAATGATACAGGATATATTTTTAGAGAAAAAATAAAAGGTTACCTAATCTCTCACGCTCACTTAGACCATATTTCTGGTTTAGTTGTATCGTCAACAGAGGATACTAAAAAAGAGATTTATGGATTAAAAAGTACAATTGATACTTTGAAAAATAATGTGTTCAATTGGCAACTGTGGCCAAATTTTGCTAATGAAGGCGAAGGGTTTAAATTAAATCAATATACTTATAAAGAGTTGTCTCCTTCAGATGAAGTTTCAATAAACGGAACAACTTTAAAAGTTAGAAGCTTCCCTCTTAGTCATAGTAACTACGAATCGACTATGTTTTTAATAGAAAATAATGGAGAATATCTAGCTTATTATGGAGATGTAGGACCAGATAAAGTTGAAAAAAGTAATGGCCTAGATGAAAGCTTTAAAGTTTTAGGACCACTATTAAAAGAGAAGAAATTAAAGGCAATAATGATTGAATCATCTTTTGAAAATTCAAAACAGGATAAAGATTTATTTGGACATTTAACACCTAAGTGGATTGATACAGAGCTGGAAAATTTAGAGAGATATTCTGGTAAAGGAAACTTGAAGGGGTTAAATATAGTTATAACTCATATAAAGCCGAGTTTGAAAAAGAACGAAAATATGAGAGAAAAAATAGAAAAAGAGTTAGTTGATAACAATAGATTCGGAGTTCAATACCATTTCCCAGTTCAAGGGGATTTATTAGAGTTTTAACATCTGTTAAATATAAAAAAGGAGTGAAAAAATGAATAAAGAGATTAGTATTAAAAAAGTTAAACATGATGCAGAGGAAGCTTATAGAGTTGGAGATTTCTTCTGCTCAGAAGCTATTGTAAACTCAGTTAGAGACAATATCGACCCAGATATGCCAGAGGCTTTAATCGCTGCTGCTTCAGGATTCCCGGTGGGAATTGGAAAATCTAAATGTGTTTGTGGAGCTGTAAGTGGTGGAGTAATGGCACTTAGCTATTTCTTCGGAAGAACTAAGGGTGGAGATACAAAAGTTGTTAAAAATTTAGAACTAGCTAACGAGTTACAAGAGGAGTTCAGAAAAAATCACAAAGTATTATGTTGTAAAATATTAACTCATGGAATGGATATGGGAGCAAAGGAACATAAAGATCAATGTGTTGCTTTTACAGGAGAGGTAGCAGAAGTTGCTGCAACAATAATTGCTAGAGAGTTAGGATTAAAAGTAGTTGAGTAATAAAAAATAAAAAAATTGTGGATTTTACGCCACAATTTTTTTATACCCATTTTTAATAAAGAATATAGATGAGACAATTAACATGATAAGTTCATTTACAGGAGCTGATAACCAAATCCCTTTTGTATCTAAAACTCCAGGAAGTAATAGAAGAAGTATATTTATAAAAATAAGACCTCTTAATACACTTAAAATACTTGATATAAAAGCATTTTCAACAGCTGTGAAATATGAACTGATAATTATATTAATCCCCATTAAGATGTATGTAAAACTGTAATAGATTACAGCCTCTTTAGTCAGTAAAAATAGTCTTGGATTATCTTTTATAAAGACACCAACAAGAGTATCTGAGAATAAGTTTACAAGGAAGAAGAAGAAGATTCCTAGTCCAAACACTGTAATAGTTCCGATTTTTAAAATTTTAAGAACTCTTTCTCTATATTGTGCTCCATAGTTGAAACTAATAATAGGTTGTAATCCTTGAGAAAATCCAATCATTGTCATCGTAACTAAGGTTGAGATATAACTTATAACACTGAAAGCTGAAATACCTTCGTTTCCAATGATATTCATAATATTTATATTGAAAGCCATGATAACAACTCCAGTTGCCATCTCTGTTAAAAATTCAGATGAACCATTATATAAAATAGTCATAACAGTTTTGGGATTAAACTTTATAAAACTATATTTTAATTTTTTAGCTCGAAATATCATGTAATAAGCTAACATTAGGGCTGTTGTCATCTGAGCAGTACCCGTTGCAATAGCAGCACCCTTGATTCCCATATCCAGTATAGCTATTAAAAAGTAATCTAAAACAATATTCATAATAGCTCCACCCAATATACAAAGTAAAGAGTAGTTAGGACTACCTTCAATTCTTACAAAACTTTCAAATCCATATGATAACATATAAAAAAGTGTAAAAAATGATAGATAAAATAGATACGTTGTAGCTTCTTCTAAAATAACATCATTAGCTCCTAAAAGTGTAACAACTTTTTCAGGAAAAATTATTCCTATTAAACTAAGAAGGCAACTAAAAACCATAAAAAGTTGTATTGATGTGCTATAAGATTTTAAAGCTTTTTTATCTTCTCCAGCACCAAGTTGAATAGCAATCATAGTTGAACTTCCAACAGCCACCATAATACCAATAGCAAATGAAAAATTGACATAAGGCATAACAATATTTACAGCAGCAAGACTTTTAGCTCCTAAAAATTTTCCTATAAAAATTCCATCAACTATAGTGTATAAAGAGAAGATCCACATGGTCAGAATAGATGGTACTCCATATTTAAAAATAAGTTTGAAAAGATTATCTTTTAATAATTTTTGTTGCATAATATCACCGTCCTATTTTTATATTATAAACTCTAGAATGATTCTAGAGTCAAGTCTTTAAGAAATAAAAAAATTGATGTATAATATATTTGAGGTGATTTTATGAAAAAATATTACTCAATCGGTGAAATAAGCAAAATTTATAATATAAGTGTAGATACACTAAGGCATTATGAAAAAATAAAACTATTAGAACCAGCAATGAAAAAAGAGAGTGGATATAGATATTATACAAATGAGCAAATCTGGAAGTTGAACAATATACGTAATTTAAGAGGATTGGGATTGGGACTTGATGATATAAAAGGTTTTTTAGAAACAAGAAGTGTTAGTTCGACTGAAAAAATACTGAATTCTCAATTAGATATTGTAGAGAGAGAATTAGAAAAATTCAATAAATTAAAAGAGGAGCTTCTAATAAAAAAATCAAATTTAGAATATTTTAAGAATGAAGTTATTTTTGAAGTTCCTGAATTAAAAGAGATACCTAAAAGAAGAGTTATAAAATCTAAAGGACAAGTTAAAGAGGATGGAGATATTGACTTTAAAATTAAATTGTTAAGTATAAAAACGCTTTCAGAAAATGATTTTTTATTTATTGATAATGAATATGGTGGAACATTGAGTAAAGAGAATTTTTTTAATGGAAACTATAATGTTTACGAAGAAACATTTGTTATAAATAATGAAGGAACAGAAGATGGAGAAGAGATTGGAAGTGGACTTTATGTTACAGTTTTTTATAAGGGATATTATTCGGAAAGTTATAAGTATTATGAAAAAGTAAAAAAATTTATTGAGAAGAGAAATTTAATTATAAAAGGAGATATATTTGAGATTTTTCATGTTGATATTCATAGCACTGAAAATGTAGAGGAATATATAACTGAAATCCAGGTACCTGTAGAAAATAGAGTTATTAAATAGTTTCGTAAAAATATTATAAATGTTATAATTAAAAAAGGGTGATGATTATATGGGAAAAATGACGAAAGCAATAAGTAAAGATGAAATTGACCTAATTTTAGGCTCGGAAAAAATAAAACAAGATGTAAGAAATGCCCTTTTAGTTGAACTTAATACAGGGCTTAGAATTCAAGATATAGCTAGATTAAAATATAGTGATATACAGTTTGGAAAATTGGAAATAATTGAAAAAAAGACAAAAAAACCACAAATAACAAGGATAAATATGGAGTTAGTAGAATATCTTTTTAAGAATAGAACAAGAGATGATAATTATATATTTGCTTCAGAAGAAAAAGAAGTTAAAGCATTTGTTAGAAAGGTTCAAGATCAGATATTGAAAGCTTGTGATCACGAGAATATAGATAGTACATTTATAAGCACACATAGTTTTAGAAAATCATTTGCAACATTAGCATACAATGAAACAAAGGATATTATGTTTGTTCAACAGTTACTAAATCATTCAAGTGTTTCTGTTACACAAAAATATATAAGAGTCAATAAAGAGAAAGCTGATGACTATAGAGGAAAGCAAAGATTAGGTTTTTAATTTTTCAGAATGTAACCTATGTTACTGATTTTTTTTTGAAATGATTATATTATGTATTCAGGATGGTGATTTGAAGATGAGTATTCATGGAGGAAATCTACAAAAGATAAAAGATGGAAAAAGAACTTATGGAATAACTCCTCATATACCTGGAGGATTTATTACGCCAGATAAACTGATAAAAATAGCTGAAGTAGCTAAAAAATATAAAGGTGTTTTAAAAATTACATCGGGTCAAAGAGTTTTAATAACTAATTTAAAAGAGGAAGATTTAGGTGCCATTTGGGATGAATTAGGAATGGAGCCAGCTGTAAGAACTCAAAACTCTGTAAAAAATGTTGAGATATGTCCAGCTAACTATTGCAAAAGATCAAAGTATCCAACGATTGGGATAGGAATGAAAATAAGCAATAATTTCCATGGAATGGAACTTCCGTGTAGAACTAAAATAGCTGTTGTAGGATGTAGAAACGCTTGTACTGGAGCTTATTCAAAAGATATTGGTGTTATTGTGGATACAGATGGAAAATTTTTTATAACAGTTGGAGGAAGCGCAGGATTTAATCCTCGTAGTGCTGATATTCTAATTAGAGATTTATCAGAATCCGAGGCTTATACGGCTGTGGAAATAACTTTGAACTACTACAATGAAAATGCAACTATGGGAGAAAAGTTGGGGCATTTTATAGATAGAATTGGTATTGAACTGTTTAGAACAGATATTATAAAATTATTAGAAATAAAAGGAGAAGATAAAGATGATAACTAAAGATACAATAATAGCAGAGATAATAGAAACTAACCCAAAGGCAGTAGAGATTTTAATGGGATATGGAATGGGATGTATTGGATGTCCCTCAGCTCAAATGGAGAGATTAGAACAAGCTTGTGAGATTCACGGATTAGATTTAAATGAAGTTTTAGAAAGATTAAATGCATAAAAGGAGAGACTGATGAGTTTATATTTAGGAAAAATACATTATTGGCTTTTTAATAAGATATTATGGTTTGAAAATTTAGAGGAAAGTATAGTAAAATTCATAGTGGATAGAGGATTAGATGTTTCAGTTGTAAACGAAGAGATAGAAGAAAAGTATGGAAAAAAATTAGAGAATAAAAATTTAGAAGAGATTATAGACATAAATAATATTCATGGATGGTTACAAGGAAGAATTCACTCTTCAGAGGGAAGAATGGCAGCATGGATTAATTTTATATTAAAAAATGATGAGAATGGAATAGAGCATTTAAAGAAAATTTTTGAAGAACAAGCTATTTTAGCAGCTGAAGAGGTAAAAAAAGAGAGAAAGCCTGCTGTAGCTTCTGATATTTATAATTGCATGAATAACTATATTTTAGATGGAATGCCGTGTGATAGAGTAAATGTTATATCTGTTTCTGAAGATAATTTGGTTCAATGGGAAAGAAGAGTTTGTGTTCATAAAGATGTTTGGGCAAAAGAGAGTATTGATGTAAAAGTTTTTTATGATTTAAGAGATTTTTGGATAAAAACTTTTGTAGAAACTTTAAATTCAGAATTTGAATACATAAAGGAAACTGATGAGAAATTTAAAATTGTTATAAAATAAGATGTGGCTATCTCAAATCTTTGAGATAGTTTTTTTTTAGACTAACTTGCAATTATAACAAGTGTTATTAAAAGAAATTAAAATTTCATTGGTATATAGGTTTTACATAATTATGAAAGGGGAAATGATTATGAAAAATAAAAAATATTATATAGGAGCAGTTATAGGGATAATAAGTTTATTTTTTTATTTAGTTTTGATGAGATATTCATTTAAAAATAAACTACCTTTAATGGAATATAAAGAAAATAATAACTACTTAGAAACCTTGATTGTAGTTACAGATGTGGATTTTGAACCATATTCGTTTATTGATAATAAAAATAAAGTTGTAGGATTTGATGTTGAACTGATATATTCACTAGGAGAGATTTTAAAAAAAAATATAGATTTAAGATTACTTCCTTGGAGTGAGTGTATTAAAGCTATAGAAAAAAATGAAGCAGATTTAATTTTAGGGGTTGTTACAGGCTCAAAGTATACTCAAAATATTTATTCTTCTATTCCTGTAAGTAAAGATTCCTTTGTTTTATTTGGAACGAAAAAGTATTCTAATTTTGATGAACTCTATGATAAAAAGATAGCGTATTTAAAAGGAAGTGATAGCAAAAATCTTTTTTTGAAACCTTATAAATTAGATAAAAAAGCTAAAGGGTATAATAGTTATGGAGAAGCTTTTAAATCTATAAAAAGTGGAGAAAATGATTTTATTTTGGCTACATATTCTGTAGGGCGTCGTTTAGGTAAAAAATATGGAGATATAAATGCAGTTGGTCAGATTTTAGTAAATAAGATGTTTTCAATAGGAGTTTCAGAAAATAATAAATATTTAATAGAGGAGTTGGATAAAGCAATAATCCAAAGACAAAGAGATGGAACAATTGAGAAGCTTACATCTAAATGGTTAAAGCGATATATTGAAGTTATTAGTTTTAAAGATTTTTTACTTCAACACTCGATGGTTTTAGTAATTTTTATTGCTATTATTCTTTTGAGTATAATTTTTGTAGGAATTTATATATATAAAAAAGAAATTTCTCTTTCTCAAGAAAGAGAATATGCTCTCTTAGAGTATGTTGCTCGAGATTCATTGACAAAAGTATATAATAGAAAATCTGGTGAACAGATGATAAAACAGATTATAGATGAAAGTACATTGAGCTCATATCATGCTTTTATTATGATAGATATTGATAATTTTAAAAATATTAATGAAACATTGGGTCATGATGGTGGAGATGAGGTTTTGGTTCAAATAGCAAAAATATTGAAGAAAGCTTTTAATGATTTTGATATAGTTATTAGAATGGGAGGAGATGAATTTAGTATTTTTGCTGTAGATTATAAGGATATCAATTCAATTGAAAAAAAATTGAAGAAATTATTTGAAATATTGAAAGAGGGGATAGTTATAAAAAATAAGGCTGTTACAATAACATTATCTATAGGAGTAGCTTTATATCCTAAAAGTGGAATAGAATTTCAAGAATTATATGAGAATGCAGACAAAATACTTTATGAAGTTAAAAATAGTGGAAAGAATAACTATAAAATTTTATAAAAAAATTGTAGAACCAGGAAATGGTTCTATTTTTTTATTTTTTACAAAATATTAGAGAAAAAAGTGAAAATAGGAACTTATAAAATTCTTACACAACTTTTACATAAAATTTATAAAGGATTAACATGGATAGTATAAAGTAATAGTTGAGGAGGGATTATGAAAAAAGAACAAAAATTAACAGGAGTTTTATTTTCAATGCCATCATTGCTAATATTATTGACATTTTATATCTATCCGCTATTGAAGACGGTTATGTATTCATTGTCTTTCACTGATTCAAAAGGACAGATAGTAGGATTTGCAGGGATTGAAAATTTCTATGAATTATTTACAGATGCTTCGTTTTATGAAAGTATTTTAGCAACATTAAAATTTTCACTAATAACAGTGACTTTTAGTATGATTATATCACTATTTTTAGCGATAATATGTAATGAAAAATTAAAGGGAATAAAACTATTTAGGGTTATTTTCTCATCAAGTATGGGAGTTTCAGTTTCAGCTAGTTCAAGTATAGTTTTATTTTTATTTCATCCGAGTGTAGGATTGATAAATGATATTTTAAAATTCTTTGGAATTTTACCAATAAACTGGTTTACAAGTTCAACATACGCAATTTGGGCAATTTCGTTTGCAACAATCTGGATGAATATAGGTTTCGGATTCTTAGTTTTAACAGCAGGATTACAAAATATAAGTCAAGAGATTGATGAAAGTTGTGAAGTAGATGGGGTTGATTATTTCTCGAAACTATTTAGAGTAACAATACCACTACTGAGTCCAAGTTTATTCTACTTGTTGATTACAACAACTTTAAAATCATTCCAAAGTTTCGGTCAAGTAGATATATTAACAGGTGGAGGACCATCAAATTCAACAAACTTTATAGTATATAGTATTTATAAAACAGCGTTTAGTAACTATAGATTTGATTATGCTAGTGCTCAGGGATTATTCCTACTTCTATTGATTACAATAATAATGATTGTTAAATTTAAACTAGAAAGGAAGGTGCACTATCAGTAAAATGAAAAAGAAAATATTTTATGGATTACTTATTTTGTCTGGAATTTTAGTTTTCTTTCCAATAATATATGCTTTAATCTCTAGTTTTATGTCAACGAAGGATATTATAAGTGGAAAGTTATTACCAAGTGAAGTAAAGCTAACAAACTATAAAGAGTTATTACAGAATGTGCCAATACTTCAGTTTTTCATGAACAGCTTAATAACATCAATAGTTGCCATGATTATTCAAATAATAATTTGTAGTATGACAGCTTATGCTCTTGTATTTGTGGAGTTTAAGGAGAAAAAAATTATATTTTTACTTGTGATGTGTTCAATATTTATTCCTTGGGAATCGATATTTATTCCAAACTACTTTACAATTTTAAAAATGAGATTATTAAATACAAAGTTAGGAATAATATTACCGTTTTTAGCAAATGGACTTGGAATATTTTTAATGGTACAACAATTTAAAACACTTAATAAATCGCTAATTGAGGCAGCCAAAATAGATGGTTGTAGCCATGGATTTATATATTTAAAAATAGTTTTACCACTATCAAAAGGGATATTAAGTACTTGGGGAATCTATTCATTCTTAAACGTTTGGAATATGTATTTATGGCCGTTGATGATTTCAACTAGACCGGAATCTAGAACAATTCAAATTGGTTTAAAGATGATAAAAGCAGAAGAGGGAACAAACTTTGGAATTTTAATGGCTGCAGTAGTTATTGTTATTATTCCCTCATTAATCGTTCTATTTATAGGGCAAAGTCAACTTCAAAAAGGGATGACTTCTGGAGCAGTAAAAGAGTAATTAAGAATTGAAACTTTAAAATAAACGGGAGGAAAAATGAATTTAAAAAAATTGGCACTATTTGGATTGGGATTAACTTTATCAACGACACTTTTAGGAAAAGAAAAAGTAGTATTTTGGCACTCGATGAGTGGAGGGCTTCAGACTAGTTTGAATAAAATCGTTGCAGATTACAATAAATCTCAAGGGGATGTAGAGATTGAAGCAATTTATCAAGGATCTTATGAGGAAACAATTGGAAAATTTAAGGCAATATCAGGAACGAAAGATGCACCTACTCTTATTCAAATGAATGATATTTCAACATCATTCATGTATAATAGTGGAGCTATAACTCCAATGCAAAACTTTATAGAAGCAGATAAGTTTGATGTTAATCAGTTAGAGGATGCACTTTTAAATTATTATAGAATAGATGGAAAGTTATACTCTATGCCATTTAACTCATCAACAGCGATAATGATATATAATAAAGATGCTTTTAGAGAAGCTGGATTAGATCCAAATACTCCTCCAAAAAGTTATGCTGAGTTTGCAGAGTATTCAAAGAAATTAGTTAAAAAGAATAGCAGTGGTTCTATTGATAGATACGGTTCAGCAGTACTTATGTATGGATGGTTTATTGAGCAGTTCTTAGCTAATGATGGAGTGACATATGTAGATAAAAATAATGGTAGAACTGGAGAGACTCCAACATCTGTAACATATAAAAAGGATTTACCAAAAATTTTAGAGTTTTTAAGAGGTATGTATAAAGATGGTTCTGCAACATCATACGGAAGAGATTGGGATTCTATAAGAACAGCTTTCTCATCTGGAAAAGTAGCTATGTATTTTGATTCGTCTGCTGGAATTAAAGGAGTTATAAATAACTCTAACTTTGAAGTTGGTACAGGATTTGTTTTAAACGAAAGCGGAAACTTCAATGGAAGTGTTGTTGGAGGAGCATCTCTTTGGATAACAAACTCATCAGCTGATTCAACTCAAAAAGCAGCTTGGGACTTTATTAAATACGCTACATCAAAAGATGTTCAATCTTACTGGTCAATTAATACAGGTTATTATCCAGTGAACAAAGCTTCTTACGATACAGCAGAGATGAAACAAAATATGGAACAATATCCACAATTTGGAACTGCTGTTGCTGAAATAAAAGAAACTAAGCCATCTTACTCAACTCAAGGAGCTATTATAGGAGTATTCCCAGAGCTTAGAGATAAAATGGTTGAAGCAATGGAAGCAAACTATGAAGGAAAAACTTCTGTAGAGAAAATTGTTGAAAAGCATGTAGCTGATTCAGATAGAATAATTCAAAGATACAATAGAATTAACAAATAACTTTATATTATTAATACCTTTTACTATAAAAAACTCCTCGTTAGGATAGTTAGCTTATCCACGCGAGGAGTTTTTTACAAATCTATTGGAGAGAAAATACTTACGAGTGATCTCTCTTTATTTTTACTATCTAGCTTTGAGACATAGGCTATTTCGAGATATTCACTTCTAGTTTGAAGATTATTTTCGATACTAAAATCTTCAATTTTCTCAAAGAAATCCTTAGTATGGAAAGCTGCACTTTCAGTATAAAATGAGACTCCACGAGCTGAATATTTTATTTCGCTTTTAATAGAATACGAAGCTATTATAAGCTCGGTATAGATTTCAGGAGAGTCTTTATTCGTTTTTAAAACAATAAATGTGTCACTGATGTTATGAGGAGATTTAAAACTTTTCAAAACTTTTCTTATATGAGTTTCAATATCAGCAATATTTTTCATTTCACCTTTAGAGCTACCTAAAATATAAAAGCTTATATCTTCTAAATCAGGAGATTTATCTAACTTAAAAATAGCGTGTTCTAAATTATTTTCTAACTCTTCTAAGTTGTTTTTCAGATTTTGTAACTTTTCAATTTGTAATTGAACCATATATTTTTGAAAAATTATTGATTCTAAAATATTTTCTAAGCTATTCTCTTCGTATAAAAGACATTTTATCTTATCTAAAGAGAAGCCAAGGGCCTTACATCTTTTAATGAAATCTATTTGTAAAAATTGATCTATAGAATAGAATCTGTATTTTGTATTTTCATCTATATATGAAGGCTTTAAAAGTCCCTCTTTATCATAATGACGTAATGTTTGAATAGTTACATTATTTAATTTTGCTGTTTCACCAATTGAAAAAATCATTTTTCCTCCAAATATATTTTGACTCTATTGTTACAATAGAGTATACACTAAAGAGTATTAAAGGAGGAAGTAAAATGTTTAAAGAATTTATTAAGTACGCAGTACCTTCGGTATTTGCAATGTTTATTTCATCAATGTATGTAATAGTTGATGGTATTTTTGTTGGGCAAGGAGTTGGTGCTTTAGCATTAGGAGCAGTAAATTTAGTTATGCCAATTTCTATTTTATTTTTTGGGATAGCTTCGATGTTTGCAGTTGGTGGTGGAACTCTTATATCTGAAAGTTTTGGAAATGGTAATATAAAAAAAGGTATCAGTATATTTAGAGAGATACTATTATTTTTATTAATTTTAAGTTTAATTTTAAGTTTTACATTTTTTATATTTTCAAAACAAATAATAATGTTTTTAGGTGCAAGTGATACAATATTAGAACTTGGAAATACCTATTTAAAATATTATGTAGCCTTCTGTATTCCAAATATAATTGGAATATCTTTGAGTAGCTTTATAAGAAATGATGGGAACCCAAAGTTAGCTATGACAGCTACAGTTTCAGGAGCTTGTTTAAATATAGCTTTAGATTATATATTTATATTTATTTTTAAATGGGGAATAAAAGGAGCAGCTATAGCAACTGGATTAGGACAAATTTTAACGGTTTTAGTTATACTTTTACATTTTTTATTTAAAAAAGGTCATCTTTCTTTTGGTAAAAGCAGAATATATAAAGAGAATATTTTTAGTTTTATAAGAATAGGATTTCCATCATTTTTTATGGAGATTACATTTTCAATTATAATATTTTGTATGAATCTAGCTATTTTAAAAATTGGAAATGAAAATCAAATGGCATCGTTTGGAATTATAAATTATTTAACAACAATAGTTTATATGTTACTATTAGGATTATCGTTTGGAGTTCAACCATTATTTAGTTTTAATCACGGAGCTAAAAATCATGAAAAAGTTTCTAAATTTTACAAATTTACAATGATGGCAGCATTTAGCATAAATTTATTTTATTTTATTATTTTATATGTTTGGGGAAATAAAATTATTGGATTCTTTACAAATGATATATTTATTATAAACGAAACATATATAGGGCTGACTATTTTTAATCTTGCATTTTTTGTTATAGGAGTTAATGTTATTCAATCAGGATACTATCAAGCTATAAATACCCCTGAAAAATCCAATATTATATCTATATTTAGATCAATAGTATTTTTTCCGATAGTGCTATTTATTAGTTCTAAAAGTTTAGGATTAAAAGGTGTTTGGTTGAGCACTTTATTCTCAGAGATTTTATGTCTTGTAGCTTGGAACTTATTATTAAGAAAAGATTTGAAAATTTATCTAAAAAAGGTCTTCCTTTTTTCTACAAATTAGTATAAAATATAGATGTAGAATTTATTTGGGAGGGATATATTTTGAAAATTTTAAACCAAAATACACACTTAAAAGAGCATGAGTTATGTGAAAAAATAGCAAACGAGTTACTACCTAAACTAGCAAAGTTAGATTTTGAATTGAAATCTATAAAGTTCGAGAAATCTAGCGACAACTTATTGAAGTTAAAAATAATAAAGGCTTAATATATGATATATATATTAGTTTTAACTATTGGAATAGTGCTATTTTTTTATATGAAAAGTTCTAAAAAATCTAAATATATCAGTAAAGTAAAAGTTAGGAGTTCTAGTGAGAGAAAGCTACATCAACCTAAGCCTATAGCGAAGAAAACTATTATAACTTCAAAAAAAATTGATTCAGAAATAGAGAAGATATCAAAAGATTATAAAAAAATTATTTTTTATACAATTGATACAACATCTAGTTTTTTAGAAGAATCAAATATTACAGCAATAAAAATGGGATTCAATTTAAAAACAGGTGAATTTATTCGATTAGAGGATTTTCATGATGGTAAAAAAGAGGCTTTTAAAATTTTTTCAAATGATGTAGAGCATTTCGTTTCGCATAATATAAAACTTAGTGAAAATATATTAAATTTGAATCAGAGGATACAATTTTGTACAATGATTACAAATATAAATATTGTTGAGATAAAAAACTCGAATGGAAGAAATCGATGGCCTAAATTACTTGAGGTTTCAAAATACTATGGAATAAAATCAAATAATGATTTGGTTTTAAATAATCTTAATATAACAAAATTAACAATCCAAGTTTTTCAAAAAATGTTGAAACACCCAAAGGGTTCGATTTATGTTAGAGATTTTATTTTTAATAACAAGTCTTATAAAACAGAGGTATAAAAGAATTTTAAAAACCGTGAATCTCATCACGGTTTTTTTATAGAAAGTATTTATTTTAAAATATATTGATTTCTTTCTTTTGCAACATCTTTATTGAAACTAATATGAACTCTATTTTGCTTAGAATAATATATCAATTGATCATAACTTATATTGGCTTTATCTAGTTTAGATTTTATAGTTTTAGCACTGCCATTGATTTTAAAATCAATAGCTAGACCATCTTTGTGTTGAGAATTTTTAACTCCTCTAACTTTTTTATTTAATAAGTCACCTCTATACCAGCTTGTTACATATATATCTTTCTTTAAAATCTCTTTAACTTTATCGAGTCTTTTAGCTGCGTAGATAATATTCGTATTACTTTTGGGTAAATTATTTATTTTATATCTTTTTGCTGTAGCACTTTTAGTTGCATCTTTTAATTTAAAATATTTTGAGATTTGTAGATTCTCTTTTCCGTATAAAGATACAGAAAATAATATGCTTAATAATAAAAATTTCATAAATAATTGCGTTCTCCTATATATAGTTACAGTATAAATATACCCATACACCCTATATTTATACTGTGTTTAAATCAATTTGTCAATTTTTTTATTTAACTTTTGGAAAATAAAAATAAATCGTTAATATTTTCACTGTTAATAAAAGGTAAAGCCTCATTAATTTTAATAATATCCCAATTCCACCATTTTATTTCTAAAAGTTTAGTAATATCATCATCTGAAAATCTTTTCTTTATAATTTTGGCAGGATTTCCACCCACAATTGAATATGGTGGAACATTTTTAGTAACTACAGATTTAGCAGCAATGACAGCACCGTCAGCGATTTGAACTCCGGGCATTATAAGGGCTTCACTTCCAATCCAGACATCATTGCCTATAACGGTATCTCCTTTTTTCTTAAATCCATTTTTAGCATTTGGAAAAATTTTAGGATTGAATGGAAAAGTTGATATCCACGAATAATTATGACCTTGATTTCCAGCTAACATAAAAATAGCTCCTGATCCTATAGAACAAAATTTTCCTATAATTAATTTATCAAATTCAAATTTCTCTCCAAAAATTTCTTTATAATTTTTAGTACTATTATCACCTAATAAGTAACGGACACAAAATTCATCGAAAGGTTTTTCGTGATAGTATCCAGAGTAATAAGAAAAATCGCCAACAGATATATTCGGATTTTTTATATGTGATTTTAGTTCAACTCCCTCTAACCAACTTTCAAAAATTTGTTTTTTCAATTTAATAGCTCCTTTAAAAATTCGTTTCAAATTATTATACAATTTTTGACACAAATTAGAAACATAAAGTTGTTAATATGTTTGAGAGAGAAAAATGGAAAAATTATTATTGGAGGATTAAAAATATGAAAAAAATAGTTTTATTAGGAATGATTATTTTAAATATAACATCTATTTTAGCTTCAGTAGAGATTAGTTTAAATGAGTTTGATTTATATTTAAAACCCGAGCAAAAGATAGCTTATGAATATATATTTGATACAAATGAAAAATTATTAGATAGTTATAAAATAGAACTGAGAAATTTAAAAAATTCAACTAGAGATTATAATAAAAAATTGAAATTTTTAAATTCTAAAATTCAAGAGTTAGAAAAAAATAGAGATTCAGAGATTCAAAAGTTAAAATTAGATATAAAAAATAATCCACAGAGATATCAAAAAATTTAAAAAATAAAAATGCAATTGAAACAATTCTGTAACAAACTTTTGTTAATATAGATGTATAAAGAACAGAGAAAAAATAAAAAATAGATAAGGGAGTGATTTTAATGAAAAAATTATTATTTGTAGGAATGTTAGCTTTATCAGCGGTATCTTTTGCTAAAGGACATGGAAATATGGGTGGAATGAATCATGGAAATGGTGGAATGATGAATGAATCAATGAGCTGTGGAATGATGAGTGGTGGACACAATGGAAACCATATGGGAATGAATATGTCTCCTGAGTTAAGAAAAGAGATGCAAGGTGATATGATAAAAATTCAAGAGAAAAGATTAGAAATAAGCAAAATTATGAATACATCGAATCCAGATATGAAAAAAGTTGAAGTTTTAAATGGAGAGATAGCAAATATCAAAGCTGCTCATATGACTAAAATGCAACAAAATATGATGAAAACAAATTAGTCTAATAGTTGAGATAAATAATATAGAAGCAATAAAAAGGCGGGGCGAACTCGTCTTTTTGTTGTATAATATATTGACGAAAAGAGATAGCAAATAGGGAGTGAAATTGATGAAAAGAAAGATACTTATTATAGAGGATGAAGAGAGTTTAGCAAATATAATTGGAAAAACTTTAATTAAAGAGAGATTTGAGATAAAGATAGTAACTAGAGGAGATGAGGCTTTAGAGGAGTTTTACTCTTTTTCACCATCACTAGTTCTTTTAGATATAAATTTACCTAAAAAAAATGGTTGGGAGATATGCAAAGAGATAAGACAGTTTTCAAAGATTCCAATAATTATAATGACAGCTCGTGATACAGAGTTAGATGAGATACATGGCTTAGAACTTGGAGCAGACGACTATATTACGAAACCCATAAGTACAAAGATAATTTTATTAAAAATAAAGAAACTTTTAAAAATGGAAAGTGATGAATTTTTCTATTTAGATGGATTAACTTTTGATTACAATAGATTTAAAGTTATTATAGATGGAGAAACGGAGATAATTTTAAGTAAAAGAGAAGCCTTACTTTTAGAATATTTTTTTAGAAATGAAAATATAATTTTAGGAAGAGAGACTTTATTAAACGAAGTTTGGGGATTTGAATTTAGTGGAGAGGAAAGAGCTGTTGATACTCTTGTGACTCGTCTTCGAAAAAAACTTGGAATCTATGGTGATTACATAAAATCAATAAGAGGAGTTGGATATGTTTTCAATCAAAATTAAAATGAATCTATTTCGAAAGATATTTGGATTTTCAATTTTTATAATACTTACAACTCTTTTGACAAATTATTTTTTTAATGCTATTTTCTTAGAAAAATTTTATACATATAGAAAAAAAGAGATGATGATGAGAGTTATAGAAACAGGTAAATATATATATGAAACTCAATCAGAGGATAACTATGAAAATTATGTTTATGATGTAAAAGAAGCGATGGGAATAGATATAGAGATTAAATCTCTGAAAAAAACTCACATGATGGGAAGCCATATGATGAGGCGAACTACAACTATTAATGAAGCAGTTTACAATAAATTTCAAATCCAAGAGTTTTTAGGAAATGACGCCAAAGTTTTGTATTATGCTGAGAAAATATCAGAAGAAAAACAGATGATTGTAAGAACATCTCTTTCGGTAATTCAATCTCACAGTCATGAGAGTAATATATTTAATATAGTTACAGCTTTAATAGCATCGTTGATCTCTTTGATTGCAGGAGTTATTTTTTCAAAGAGAATAACAAAAGATATAAGTTATTTAAAGGAGAAAGCTGATAAGATTTCAAAATTAGAATTCCCAGAAAATATAAGTATACCTAGAGAGGATGAAATTGGAGACTTAAGTAGAAATTTAGAGAAGATGTCAAATGAACTTTCAACTTCTATAAATAATTTGAAATCTTTTGTATCGAATGCTTCTCATGAATTAAGAACTCCAATATCAGTTATTTGTGCTCATGCCACAGCTCTTTTAGAAGAGGAGAATTTAGATATAAAAGAGAAAAGACGATACCACGAAATTATTTTAAAGGTTGGAAATGAGATGAAGGATTTGACAGAGAACCTGTTAACTCTTTCGAAGCTAGATAGCAGTGTTTTCAAAGTAAAAAAAGAAAAATTGGATTTAAATGAAATTTTAAATGACGCTTTAGAAAAATATGACATAATAGAACTTGAAAAAGATATAGAGATAAATGTTTCTGTTAAAACAAGCAATATCTTAGGTGATTCAAGACTATTAAAATTGATTTTTAACAACTTAATTCAGAATGCTTTAAAATATAGTAAAGTTGGAGGAAAGATAGAAATTTTTGAAAAAGGTGAGTTTTTATATATCGAGAATAGCTTTGATGGAACAATTGAGATTGATAAAAAAAATTTATTTCAACCTTTTGCAAGAGGTAAAAATGCAGAGGAGTTCAAGTTTGATGGTATGGGATTGGGATTATCGATCGTTCAAAAGGCTTCTGATTTAGGAGATATTGAATATGATATAGTTATTGATAGGGAGATGTTTATAGTAAAACTGAAGATATTTAATGAAAAAAATTAATATAACTATTGGGAGAATGGTATATAATATAGTGAGTAAATAAATTTTTATTTGGAGGATGATTTTATGTTTAAGGTTAATACTGAAAAATGTATCGGATGTGAGCTGTGTACTAAGGATTGTTTTGTAAAAGATATCGAGATGGTGGAGGGAAAAGCTGAAATAAAAAATGTAAGATGTTTTAAATGTGGTCACTGCATAGCTGTTTGCCCTGTGGCAGCAATTTCTACAGATGAGTATGATATGAATGATGTAGTTGAGTATGATAAAGATAGTTTTACAATAGACCCAGATAATCTTTTAAACTTTATAAGATTTGAAAGAACAATTAGACATTTTAAAAATCAGGATCTAGAAAATGAAAAGATATTAAAAATAATAGAAGCTGGAAGATTTACTCAAACAGCAAGTAATGCACAAAATGTAAACTATGTTGTGGTGAAAGATAGTATTCAAGATGTTAGAAGAATTACTTTAGAAACTCTTAAAGCTATGGGGCATTATATTTTAGAAAATTCAACAAATCCTTTATATAAAAGATATGCGGCTATGTGGATAAAGATGCATGATGATTTTATTACAAATCCTGATGGAGAGGACAATTTATTCTTTAAAGCACCAGTGCTTATTATGGTTACATCAGAACATGCTCTTAATGCAGGATTGGCTTCTGCAAATATGAAACTTATGATAGATGCGTTGGGTCTAGGAACTGTATTTAGTGGTTTCTTAGTGAGAGCAGCAGAGGAAAATCCAGCAATAAAAGAGTTTTTAGGGATAGAAAAATCTCAGAACCTTGTGGCGTGCATGGTAGTGGGTTATCCAAATGTAAAGTATAGAAGAACTACTCCAAGAAAAAAACCAAATATAATTTGGAAATAGAGGGGTCTAATTAAATATTTGTGTAAACCTTCAAGTTGGGGTAATATTAAATTATCTAACT
>NZ_JRJZ01000107.1:0-713 GCF_000800875.1 Cetobacterium sp. ZWU0022 | reverse complement strand
TTTTATAATTGTTTTATCTTTATTTATTTTTATATTTTCATTTAAATATGGAATTATAAATTCTTCCTTTCCTTCTAAAATTAAATTAAATAACTTATTTTCGTCTATTGTTATATTTATTTTCATTTCAACCATATATTTAACTCCCATCCTATATATATTTTTCCTCATTAAGTGGTCTTATTTTTTCTTAATACTAATTACAATTGTATTATCATCTGCTTTGTCTACTTCCATTTTCATATCTTTAGCCATTCCTAGTGTCGATAACACTAGGAAAGCTAATATAGTTAATTTTTTCATCTAACCCCCAATTTTAGAGTATTCAGAAATTATGATTGGTGTATATCCTGTATACTCTCCTTCAATAATTTTGGCTTCCTCTCCTTTATCTATATCTCTTTTATCCACTAGAGCATAGAACTTTATATGCTCTACTTCCTGCGATAAAATAATCTCTTTTTCAGGAATTTCCATTCTATATTTTTCAACTTTTACCCATTTTTTTCTATTTGTCATTAATCCTGATTTTGGAAAATCAAAAGTGATCTTTTTTCCAAAATCACTTTTTTCTGCTCTTATTTCAATAATTCCATAACCTGCTATTTTCTCATTAGTTAATCTTTTAGTAGAAAGATACTCAAACCTTAAAGGTTCAAGTATTTTTATTTCTACTTTTGCAAAACTCAATATATTTGTTATCAAAAATAAAC
>NZ_JRJZ01000018.1:0-1104 GCF_000800875.1 Cetobacterium sp. ZWU0022 | reverse complement strand
TTTCATTTTGTAATTTTTTTAAAATTTTGTATTGTCCAGATTGACTCCAAAAAATTACTTCTAATTCAGCCTTTGTTAATTGTCTGTTTTCATCAATTAATTTCATCTCTAAATTATCTTTTTCTTCAATATTTAATAAAAAATTATAATATGAATCAAAAATTTCATTTTTAATTTTAATTTTATCAAAGATACTTAATATGGCTTTCCTATCAATTAATATATATTCTTTTGGAAGATTCTTATCTTCATCATATAAATTTCCTATTTTAAAGTAAATATACTTTTTTTCACTTTCATCTTCCCCTTTCATTGCTTCAATATGCCTTACTAATTGATTAGAATGATGAGAAGTATCTAGTTTATTTTCAAATATAAGATATATTTTTTTATCGTCTGCTAAAAGTATTTCAACTAAAACATCAATTTTTGAAGCTCTTTGCTGAGTTAATGGTATTATTTTTTTAATACTTAATTTTTTAGTTCCTCCACAATAATTATAAATTTCTTGGGCTAAGTTATGTGAAAAATTCTTTTCCAATATATTATTGGTTTTATCGAAATTAAAACACCAACATAAAAAAGCATCTTGAACAAGTTCTTTCGGTGCAAAATCAAATATATTATTCATTTATTCCTCCACTAGATTTTTTAATTTTTGCTTATTATAATCCCTTAAATTTTTACTGTAAAATATATAATTTGAATAATGTTTTAAGCACTTCTCAAACGTTAATTCTATATTTAATACTAATATCTTGATTTCATTTGACATATAATTTCAAAAAAAAATAAAAAGAGCTTTAAAAGTTGACTAGACTCTAAAGCTCTTCCTTGGAAACTTGACATTTCCAATTATTTATCGTTAGATTAAATATACTCTCTTTTTATACAAAAATCAACTTATACTTTTACAATAATTATTGATTTCTAATAAGGAAAATTACTCGTCCAAGTGAATCTCCCCATCTTGCAACTATATTCAAATGTACAAGTATAGTTTATATCCTAAATTTTTGAATTATTTATATTACAGTCTAAATATAAAAAAAGCTCTGCCACTTTTGTGACAGAGCTAATTTTTTGATATAATAGTTACACCAT
>NZ_JRJZ01000173.1:0-1633 GCF_000800875.1 Cetobacterium sp. ZWU0022 | reverse complement strand
TTTTTATTCACTCCTTTTAAGATTTTTTTAGTCGTTTCCGACTAACTATCGCCTTCAAAAGTAATTTAAAATCTATTACTTTTTCAGTTTGATTCTTCAGATTATTTATATGGTTTTAGAATTAAATCACTATGAACCATAATATTAAATCTATCACCTTGTTTGATTTGAATTGTTGGCTGACGATCTAATGCTTTATCTGCAAATTTATCTCCAACTTTTACAATTGTTTGTCCTGCTCCTTGTCCTGCTGCATATTTCCAATCATCATTATTACTATTATCTTGTGTTACGATAGCTGCTGTCGCTCCCATAGCTGATGATAATAAAACACCTTTCATTAATGTTGCAAAATGATTATTAACTTTTCCAGTTAATCCTGCCTGTCCTGTTAAATCTACTCCTTGCATATTATCTAAATTTATACTCATTCCATTTGGGAATATCATTCTTTGCCAAATGACTAACAATCTATTTTGTCCCCAAGTAACATTTGAATCATATGTTCCTGTTATTCTAGTTCCTTGTGGAATTAATAAATAGTTTCCTGTTACAGTATCAAATACATTCTCTCTTACTTGAGCTGTTATTACTTTTGAAGGTAAATCACTATCCATAGCTGTTATAACTATTGCAGGTATAAAATCCCCTGCTTTTACTTCAAATGGCGATATACTCCCTTCTAATTTTGAACTTATATAATTTGAATATGTTGGTTCATTATTTAAAAAACTTTTTTTTGAGCCTTGTCTATTTAAATCATAATCAGTATAATTTCTATTTGTGTCATTTTGAGCGACTCTATTTTCTCTCTGATTTTGATTTACTGGAAAAGAAATAGAGCTTCTCTTTGCATTATTTGCTTCTTCTCTAATTTTCCTTAATGCTTCTCTTTCTTCTTCACTTAATTCTCTCTTACTTGTTTGTATAACTTTTTTATTTTCTATAACATTATTTTGTTGAATTGAATTATCTATTTTATCTTGATTATTTTCTGCTTCAACTCCACGATCTGTAACTATCATTTTAGAATAATCTGTTTCTAACTCTAAATTTAATTGTTTTTGTTCTTTCGCTTCTTTTTTAGGTTCTTCTATAGGTTTATTATTAGTTGAAGGTGTTTTAAATATATTGTAAATCAATACACCAACTAGACACACAATAGGAAATATCAAATATTTTTTTTTGATATGTGTTCCTTTATAAAGCCTTTCCTTTTTTTCATTTTCTTGCTCTTTAGATTCTTCCTTAATTTCAATGTTTTCGTTATTTATTTTTTCTTTAGATTCCTCTTTAATTTCAATGTCATTGTTATTTATTTCTTCTTGTTTAGATTCTTCATTTTCATACATAAATATCACATCCTAATTGGGTAATAATCTTTCTCGTTTTTTATAAAACTTCCATCTTTTTTTATAACAACTTCTCTTTTTCCTAATTTCAATACTGCTTGTTCAAATAATCTATCTACTATGTAATAATTATTTTTCACTCTGTATCTAACTAAAACTACTTTTCCTGTTTGGTCATCTTTTATAAAAAGAGCTGGTGCTTCTCCTGTACTCATTTCAGGTTTCATAACTATATAAGTTTTTTGTCCATCATCAAATACTTGTTGAGGACTCCAATTATA
>NZ_JRJZ01000148.1:0-1415 GCF_000800875.1 Cetobacterium sp. ZWU0022 | reverse complement strand
AAGTATTTTTTTCAAAAATAATGGCTTTGTTTTTAAAAATTATACTTTTATCTTTATTATAAATTTCTCTTAATGCTAGTAATCTGCGAAAACCATTTACGATAATATAATCGTTATTTAATTTCTGTAGATATATTGGATTTAAAAGGCCAATTGTAGTTATTGATTTGACAAGTTCTGAAAACCCTTCTTCCTCTTTTAATGTAGTATAATCATCAAGACGATTATAAAAAGTTGTGTTTGAAAATATAATGTTCTCAATTAAATTTAATGTTACATCTTTACATTCAAAGTTATTAAACATATTTAAATTCCTCCCGTATTTTATTGAACATTAAGCAATTATATACATACATTGAATTAAAAGTCAATTTGCAAAAAATAAATATTTTTAATTACTTTTTTACAAATGGGAATGCCCCGACAAGATAGCAGTAGAGGGAGGGCGGGGAAAAGAAAAAGGTTCAAGGGCGAAGAGAATCTACGTATGCCTATTTATCGTTGCTGTTATTCGTCATTTTCGAGCCCTTTCCCGATTAAAGCAAGAACTCGTTCTAGCTCCTGAGCGGAGTACTAAGCGACCGGCAGGGAAGCGTGCCATGAGGGACTGTCTGTAAATACGGGCACTACCCCAGCACCGACCAGAGGGAGATAGCGATGAGCTAAGTGACTATCCCTACTTTAATTCTTTTTAAAAAAGTTCGCTCAGCGAACTTCTGGCGGAGATTGCAGTTGGAGGAGAGAGAGGTGGATTCCCGCCATAACTTTTTGTATTGAGATAGATAATATGGCTTTCATACGAGCTAAGAATTGCAGTAGATACGGCACTGTGGCCGAGGCCGCGACGACCTAAGGAGGAGCAAAGACTTTCCCCCCAAGAGGCGGCTTAAAAAAAACGGTACCGCTAAAAGGGGATGCCTAGCGGAAGATGTTTTTTACATCCTTACCCGGGCCGGCCTAGCTAAAAAAACATTTGTAGCGACGCCGGCGGGGGGAAAGGCCCGGCCACCGAGCGAGCACGCCGTAAATCACGGACTAGCTGAGGCGTGGGAGCGAGGGCCTCTTGTACTAGCAAGAAATATATTTATTTTAGGGAACAAATTTTAATAAGAAGATGTTCCTTTATTTTTTTTAAATTTTAAAGTATACTTATTTTAAGCAAAGAGAGGGGGAGAGTTAAAATAAAAAAAGTTAGATTTACAGTGCCATATTTTATAAAAGAAAAAATAAAAGAAGATGAAATGCATTTTAATCTTTTAACAGGAGAAATAGGAAATAGAATATTTGCTTACTATTCTAATAAAGAGGTAGAAAATTTAAATCTAAATTCATCTAAAGGTGAAATCATTCAATTTAATTTAAATAAATCAAATGATGAGCTTTATTATATAGTTTTAAAAGAACATGAGGTTCAA
>NZ_JRJZ01000172.1:0-539 GCF_000800875.1 Cetobacterium sp. ZWU0022 | reverse complement strand
TAACTATGAAGAAATATAATTTAGCTTTTAAATATAGAATATATCCTAATGAAACTCAAGTTAATACAATCAATGCAACTTTTGGCTGTACTAGGCTTGTGTACAATAGATTTTTAGCTCAGAGAAAAGAACTCTATGAATCTGAGAAGAAATCGCTAACGTACAATACTCAAGCGAAAGAATTGCCGCTACTTAAAAATGAATTACTATTTTTGAAAGAGATAGATTCAATAGCATTACAACAATCTCTTAAAAACTTAGATGCAGCATATAAGAACTTTTTTCAGAAAAGAGCTGATTTTCCCAAATTCAAATCTAAAAAATCTGGTAGAAAATCATATAACACTGTTTCTACAAATGGAAATATTAGAATTGAAGATAACTCTATAAAGCTTCCTAAGTTAGGATTAGTTAGAATTAAACTTCATAGAGCGATACCTCAAAATTATGTAATCAAATCAGCCACTATTAGCCAAGAGCCTAATGGGGCTTTTTACGTTTCTGTACTCACAGAATTCGTGGCAGATATAGTTCCTGTA
>NZ_JRJZ01000108.1:0-25000 GCF_000800875.1 Cetobacterium sp. ZWU0022 | reverse complement strand
AATCGTGTTGTCGCTGGTTCGAGCCCAGCAAGAAGCGCCATTTTTTTATTTTTTGTAAAAGATAAAATTGAAGGAGAGAATTCTATGGGAAATACTACAGGGCAATTTTTTCAAGAAAATTTAGAAAAAGCAAAAGAAAAGAAAAGACAAAAAATTAATAGATTAAAACAAAGAAGGTTTTCAATTTTTCTAATAGCGATTATATTAATGGTACTAAGTTCAATAAATATGGTTAGTGCAGCATTTTATATGAAGCCAGAAAATATAAAAAAACATTTTTTGTATATTTTAATATTTTTTATAATCTATTTATTTCTTGGAAACATAGGTAAGATAAAAAAATATAATTTGACATATAAAATTTTAAGTGAAAGAAAAGTAAATGGAATAGTTTTTTTAACAAGTATAGTCATTTTATTAGGAATGTATATAGGTGGGAAGATGGGGTTGTCATTTATTCCAAAAATAAATGGAGCTTATGGATGGATAAATTTGGGACCAGTATCAATTCAACCAGCAGAGATACTAAAATGTGCTTTTGTAATAAATATGGCAAATTGCTTAGCTAGAGCAGAGGATAATGATTTATCTGAAAGTGTTACAATCATAAATTCGTTGATATATCTATCAGTATACGGAGTTCTAATCTTAGCTCAAAAAGATATGGGAACAGTGATACATTATTTTTCAATTTGGGTATTTATGATTTTTATGAGTAAATTAAAAGATAAATGGATTTTAAGGGTTGGAACTGCGGGGATTACTTTAGGAATAACTGGTCTTGCTGCAGTATATAAGTTTGCCTCAGAAGAGGGGGCATCGTACAAGATAATGAGAATAAAAAGTTATATAGATGGACTTTTCTTTGGTAATTATTCAGATGACTATGGGTATCAAGTGAAACAATCCGTATATGCCTTTGGGAGTGGTGGCTTCTTTGGAAAAGGATATGCGAATGGTGTTCAAAAATACAGTTATCTTCCGGAGATACACACAGATTTCATAATGGCAACTTTTGGAGAAGAATTTGGAATTATTGGAATGTTTGTTGTAATAGGGTTATTTTTTGCACTATACCATTTAATAATAATTACAGGAAGAGAGAGTAAAAATTATTTTGGAAAATATTTAGCTATGGGAATTGGAGCACAAATAATAACACAAGTAATAATAAATATATTTGTGGCTGTGGGGTTATTTCCTGTGTTTGGATTGCCAATGCCATTCTTTAGTTACGGAGGAAGTGCGATGGTAACTATGGGGATTGCTCTTAGTTTAATTCATAGTATAAATATTGATGTAGATATTTAATAGATTACTTATTTATTAATAAGAAATTGCTTTTTAAATGTAAAAATGATATACTTTAATGTAAGAATATAGAGGATAAATATAAGGTAAGTAGTAAGAGATTAAAGCTAAATTTTTTAGTTTTAGTTCCTTATTATTTGCTATATTTATCCTCTACCAATTTAAAAGGAGGAAACTTAATGTTTAATGAAGTAAGTTTAAGCTTAGAAATAGGTGGAAGACAGTTAACGTTAAAAACTGGAAAAGTAGCAAGACAATCGAATGGTGCTGTTATGCTTCAGTATGGAGACACAATATTATTAAGTACAGTTAATAGAAGTAAAAGTGCAAGAGAAGGAATAGACTTTTTCCCTTTAACAGTTGATTATGTAGAGAAATACTATGCTGCAGGAAAATTCCCTGGAGGATTTAATAAAAGAGAATCAAGACCATCAACAAACGCAACATTAATAGCAAGATTAATAGATAGACCAATAAGACCAATGTTCCCAGAAGGATTCAAGTATGATGTGCATGTTGTAAATACAACATTATCATACGATGGTGTTTCAACACCAGATTTCATGGGAATAGTTGGATCTTCAGTAGCTTTAACAGTATCTGATATTCCTTTCTTAGGACCAGTAGCTGGAGTAGTTGTAGGAATGATTGACGGAGAGTTTGTTTTAAATCCAACTCCTGAGCAATTAAAAGTGAGTGATTTAGATTTAACAGTAGCAGGAAGCATGGATGCAATAAACATGGTTGAGGCTGGAGCGAGAGAAGTAGATGAGGAAACAATGTTAAAAGCTATAATGTTTGCTCATGATAATATTAAAAAATTATGTCAATTCCAATTAGAGTTCGCAGCTCTTGTAGGAAAAGAGAAAATTGAATTTACAGCACCTGAAGTAATGCCATTAGTTAAAAACTTCATTGATACAAATGGAGCAGCTCAATTAAAAGAAGCAGTTTTAACAACTGGAAAGAAAGCTAGAGAAGAAGCTGTTGACGGATTAGAAGAAACTTTATTTGAAGCTTTCGTAGCAGAAAACTTCGGAGAAGAGGAAGTGCCAGCTGATGTAGTAGCAGAGTTCGCAAAGTACTACCATGATTTAATGAAAGAGCAAGTAAGAGATGCTATTCTTTACAACAAGCATAGAGTTGACGGAAGAGCAACTACAGAAATAAGAGATTTAGCTGCTGAAGTAGAAGTTTTACCAATCGTTCACGGATCAGCTTTATTTACAAGAGGAGAAACACAAGCTTTAGTTGTTGCAACTTTAGGAACTAAAGAGGATGAGCAACTAATTGATGGATTAGATGAAGAGTACTACAAAAAGTTCTACTTACACTATAACTTCCCTCCATACTCAGTTGGAGAAACAGGAAGAATGGGAGCTCCAGGAAGAAGAGAGTTAGGACATGGATCACTAGCTGAAAGAGCTTTAAGCTATGTATTACCTTCGATTGAAGATTTCCCATATACAGTAAGATTAGTTTCTGAAATAACTGAATCTAATGGATCATCATCTCAAGCTTCTATCTGTGGAGGATCATTAGCTTTAATGCACGCAGGAGTACCTATTAAAGAGCACGTAGCAGGAATAGCTATGGGTCTTATCAAAAAAGGTGACGACTATGTTGTATTAACAGATATCATGGGTCTAGAGGATCATCTAGGAGATATGGACTTTAAAGTTGCAGGAACAAAAACTGGAATAACAGCTTTACAAATGGATATGAAAATAGCTGGAATCTCTGAAGATATCATGAGAATTGCTTTAAAGCAAGCATTAGATGCAAGATTACAAATCTTAACTTTAATGAACTCAACTATTCAAAATACAAATGAGTTAGCACCAACAGTTCCAAGAATTCACCAAATGGTAATTCCAAAGGATAAGATAGCTGTATTAATCGGTCCTGGAGGAAAGAACATTAAAGGAATTATAGAAGCTACTGGAGCAACTATAGATATAGAAGACGATGGAAGAGTAGCAATATTCTGTCAAGGATTAGACGTTCTAGAAAGAACAATAACACTAGTAAACGGATATGTAAAAGATGTTGAAGTTGGAGAGGTTTATACTGGTAAAGTTGTAAACATAGCTAAGTTCGGAGCATTCATGGAGATATTACCTGGAAAAGAGGGGTTATTACATGTATCGGAAATCTCTTTAGAAAGAGTAGCTAATGTTGAAGATGTATTAAAAGTTGGAGACACATTTGAGGTAAAAGTGATTTCTACTGAAAACGGAAAAATAAGTTTAAGTAGAAAGAAATTATTACAGGAAATGGCAGCTGAATAATTTTTAAATTAAGGGGGATAACACAGAGGACTTCAACCTCTGTGTTATTTTTCCGTAGAGTATAGAGTAATGTAAATTGAAGGATGGTAAAAGATGAAATTAGGTTTAATAAGTTTAGGTTGTAGTAAAAACTTAGTTGACAGTGAGCACTTAATTGGGCTTATGGTAGCTAGAAAAGGATTTGAAATAACAAATGATTTAGAGTTAGCAGATGTTGTGCTTGTAAATACGTGTGGATTTATAGGAGATGCTAAGGAAGAATCAATTCAAGCTATATTAGAAGTTGCTGAGAAAAAAGCTACAGGAAATGTAAAAAAAATAATTGTTGCGGGATGTTTAGCACAAAGATATGCAGACGAATTAATAGCTGAAATTCCTGAGATAGATGCAGTTGTAGGAACTGGTGAAATTCATAAAATTGAAGAGATTGTAGATACAATATTAGCAGATGAAAAAATAATCAGATGTGAAACTTTTGATTTCTTAGCAAACGCAGGAACTGAAAGAATATTGACTACAAATCCGCATACAGCTTATTTAAAAATAGCTGAAGGATGTAACAGAAGATGTACTTACTGTATAATTCCACAATTGAGAGGAAACTTAAGAAGTAGAACGATTGAGGATATAGTGGAAGAGGCTAAAGCATTAGCAGCAAATGGTGTAAGAGAGATAAACTTATTAGCTCAAGAAACGACAGAATACGGAATTGATTTATATAAAAAGAAAGCTCTTCCAGATTTAATAAAAGAGTTAGTAAAAGTTAAAGGAATCGAATGGGTAAGATCATATTACATGTTCCCTAACTCTTTAACAGATGAATTAGTAGAAGTTATAAAAAATGAACCAAAAGTATGTAAATACTTTGACATACCAATTCAACATATATCTGGAAATATTTTACAAAATATGGCTAGAGCTAAGTCAGGAGATCATATAAAGTCGATTTTAAATAAAATTAGAACAGAGATTCCTGAAGCAACAATCAGAACAACAGTAATAGTTGGATTCCCTGGAGAAACAGAAGAAAACTTCGAAGAGTTAAAAGATTTCGTAAGAGAGTTCCAATTTGATTATGTTGGAGTATTTAAATATTCTAGAGAAGAAGGAACTGTTGCTCATGATTTAGCAGATCAAGTACCAGAAGAGATCAAAGAAAGAAGATGGGCAGAATTAACAAACTTACAAGCAGAAATAGCTGAAATCAAAAATAGATCAATGATAGGGAAAGTTGTTGAAGTTATGATTGATGGAGTATCTACAGAGAGTGAATTCATGTTAGAGGGAAGAACAAGAGGTCAAGCTTTAGATATTGATGGAAAAGTTTTAACAAACGATGGAACAGCTAAGCAAGGAGAAATCGTAAAAGTAAAAATAGAACAAAATTTTGAATATGACTATATAGGGGCAATTGTAGAAAACGAAGTTAAGTAGTCTAAAATAAGGAGGGGTCAGTCTTGAATTTGCCAAATAAACTTACAGCAATTAGATTAATATTAGCAATACCTTTTATATACTTTTTACAAGAATCGGCCAATGTTTCACAGAGTAATTTATACAGATTGATAGCATTTGGAATATTCATATTTGCATCATTAACAGACTGGTTAGATGGATATATAGCTAGAAAATATAATTTAATAACTGATTTAGGAAAAATAATGGATCCACTGGCAGATAAGATACTTGTTATTTCAGCATTAGTTATTTTTGTTAAGTTGGATTATATTCCTTCTTGGATGTCTATTGTTGTAATAGCTAGAGAGTTTTTAATAAGTGGAATAAGAACTATAGCTGCAGCAAAAGGTGAAGTGATTCCTGCTGGAATTTTAGGAAAATATAAAACAACAACTCAAATGATTGTTATCATAGTAATGTTATTCTTTGGTTTAGGAAATACTCCTGAAAAAATACAATTGTATAAAGTGATATATTTCTACGCAACACTAGTTCCAGTTATTTTAACAATCTGGTCTGGATGGGAATATTCAGTGAAAGCAAAGCATTATTTTTTAGGAGAGGAATAAGGAGAAAAATATGGGGTTAATTTATAGGTTAATAAACTTAGCTTTTGAAATTATGAATATACTTATATTAATAAGAATAGTAATCTCTTGGCTAGCACCATACTCAAGAAATGATTTTACAAATCTTGTTTATGCTTTGACTGAGCCAATCTTAAAACCTTTTAGAACTTTAATACCAATGGGAAATGTTAGAGTAGATTTATCACCATTATTGGCTTATTTTGCTTTGAAGATTCTAAGATATATTATTTTTTATTTATTATAATAGAATAGAGAAGCCGTTGGCTTCTCTATTTTTTGTAGGAGGAACAAAATGCACGAAATAGAAAGTGAATACCACATACCGGTATTGTATTACGAGACGTTAGAAACATTAATAACAAATAAAGATGGAGTATATGTTGACTGTACTTTAGGAGGAGGAGGACACTCTGAAGGTATATTAAAAGAGATTAGTGATAAAGGAAGACTTATCTCAATAGATCAAGATGATCAGGCGATAGAGTTCGCTAAAAAAAGACTTGAAAAATATGGAAAGAAATGGTCTGTATTTAAAAGTAATTTTGAAAACATAGAGAAAGTACTTTATATGGCTGGGGCTGATAAAGTTACTGGAGTACTTATGGATATAGGTGTTTCATCAACACAATTAGACGATCCAGAAAGAGGATTCTCTTATAGATATGATACAAGATTAGATATGAGAATGAACAGAAGTGATGCCTTATCAGCTTATGAAGTTGTAAATGAATATGAAGAATCAGAACTTACAAGAATCTTCTTTGAATATGGAGAGGACAGATTTGCTAGAAAAGTTGCTAGACTTATATGCGAGAGAAGACAAGAGAAAGCTATTGAAACAACTGGAGAGCTTGTAGAGATAATAAGAAAAGCTTATCCTCCAAGAAGTGAGAAGCATCCAGCTAAAAAAGTATTCCAAGCTATAAGAATAGAGGTAAACAGGGAGTTAGAAGTTTTAAAAAATGCAATAACTAAATCATTTGATAATTTAGAAAAAGGTGGGCGTTTAGCAATAATAACTTTCCATTCATTAGAGGATAGAATAGTAAAAAATATGTTTAGAGATTTGTGCACTGGATGTAAGTGCCCAATTGAATTACCAATTTGTGTTTGTAACGAAAAACCAAAAGGAAAATTGGTGAATAGAAAACCGATAACTTCAGGAAAAGATGAGTTACAGTTTAACAATAGAGCACACTCAGCAAAATTAAGAGTTATAGAAAAACTATAAAATTTTAAAGGAGAAACCTAATGAAGAGAAAAAAAGTTTTATTGACAACAGTTGGTATAATTTTAATCTGGTCATTTTATGGGTATCTTATAAGAACAATCTCATATTTAGAAAAAAACAATCTTAAGCTTGAAAGAGAGTTAAGAGAGCTTGAAAAAGAGAGAAGTAAAAGAATATATGAGTATGATTTACTTATGGACTTAAGAAAAATAGAGCAAGAGATGAATAAGCAAAAAAATATGGTTATATCGGAAAAAATAAATTTCTTTAAAATAGAAGATGGCTCTTTTTAAAAAAATAGGAGAGTATATATGAAATTAGAAAAAGGTCAAATAATTGAAATAAAAATAGAAAAAATTGTTTATGGTGGAGAAGGATTAGGATATTATAATGGTGAATTTGCTATGTTTGTTCCTATGTCTGTACCTGGAGATGTTGTTAAAGCAGAAATAATATCTTTAAAGAAGAGTTATGGGAGAGCTTTAATAGTTGAGATTATAACTGCAGGAGCTGAAAGAATTCAAAATTTGAATTGTATAACATTTGAAGATTTTCAAGGTTGTGATTTTGGAATGTTAAATTACTCAGCTCAAGTAAAATATAAAAAAGACATGGTTGAGGATGTAGTTAGAAGAATAGGTAAAAACAATGATATTACAGTTGAAGAAACATTGGAATCACCTATTGAAAAAAACTATAGAAATAAAGTTGTAGAACCATTCTCTTTGAACGGCAAAGAGATTATAACAGGATTTTTTAAAAGAAAAAGCCATGATGTATTCCAAGTTGAAGATAATATGCTAAACTCTGTTTTAGGAAATAAAATAATTACTGAATTAAAAACAATATTGAATAATTCAAAAGTAAGTGTTTATGACGAGAAAAAACACAGTGGAGTATTAAGACATATAATGGTGAGAACTAACTCTTTTAATGAGGCGATGGTCGTTCTTGTTGTGAATGATACTAAAGTAACTGAAACTATAAAAAACATTTTGAAAGAGTTAATGGGTAAAATATCTGAAATAGCATCGGTTTATGTATCTTTAAATGACAGAAAAACAAATGTAGCTATAGGAAATAAAAATATTCTTGTATATGGAGAGAAAACAATAAAAGAGGATATATCAGGAATTCATTTTAATATATCACCAACTTCTTTCTTCCAAATAAACTTAGAACAAACAAGAAGATTGTACGAGTTGGCAATTAGTATGTTTGAAAATATTGAAAATAAAAGAATAGTAGATGCTTATGCTGGAACAGGAACGATAGGAATGATTCTATCTAAAAAAGCAAAACAAGTTTATTCAATTGAAATTATCGAGTCGGCAGTAAAAGATGGAATAAAAACTGCTAAAGAAAATAATATAAGTAATGTTGAATTTATATGTGGGGATGTAAATAAAGAACTAGGAAAACTAATAAAAGCTGAAGCTGTAGATTCAATAATATTAGACCCTCCTAGAAAAGGAATTGATGAAGAAAGTCTTTTAAATATAGCTAAAGTTGGCATAAAGGAGATTATATACATATCTTGTAACCCATCAACTTTTGCAAGAGATGTAGAAATTTTAGAAAGAGAGGGATATCAGTTGGTTAGAGTCAAACCTGTAGATATGTTCCCTCAAACAAGTCATATAGAAGTAGTGGGAAGATTAGTTAAAAAATAGGAGGGTTTTATGGAGAAGTTTTTAATATTTGCAGTAGTTGCATATGTATTTGGTTCATTACCTTGTGGGGTTTGGCTTGGAAAAGCTACAAAGAATATTGATATAAGAGAGCACGGAAGTAAAAACTCTGGGGCAACAAATGCATATAGAATTTTAGGTCCAAAGTATGGTATAATGGTTCTAATATTAGATGCTTTAAAAGGTTATCTTCCATTATACTTAGCTAGTAGCTTCGGTGTAGATGGAATCCATATAATATTATTAGGGTTAGTAGCAATATTAGGACATACGTTTTCGTTCTTTTTACATTTTAAAGGTGGAAAAGGTGTTGCTACAAGTTTAGGAGTTTTTCTTTTCTTAATGCCAAAAGTAGTTGGAATACTTGTATTGATATTCATATTAATAGTTGGAATTAGTAAATATATCTCTTTGGGATCGGTTGTATGTGCAGGGTTGCTACCAGTACTAGCATATTTTTTCCCGGTTAGAGATGTGTCTACAAGAATGCCACTAGTAATAATATCATTAGTAGTAGGAATATTTGTGATATATAAGCACAAAGCTAATATTCAAAGACTTATGGATGGAAAAGAAAATAAATTTAATTTAAAGTAAGGAGATAAATTAAATGGAAAAAGTAGTTGTAATTGGAGCAGGAAGCTGGGGAACAGCTTTAGGAATGATTTTGGCAAAAAAGGAATATGAAGTTACAATGTGGGAGCACAACAAAGAGATTGCCGAAAAATTATCTTTAGAAAAAGAGAATAAAAGGTTGCTTCCAGGAGTTAAGTTTCCAGAAAAATTAAAGGTAACTTCAGAAATTGATGGACTTTTAACTGGTGTTAAATACATTATTTTTTCTGTTCCTTCACAAGTTTTAAGAGGAGTTATGGCAAAAATATCTCCACAAATTGAAGAGGGAATGATTTTAATAAATACGGCGAAAGGGATAGAGGTTTCTAGTGGAGAAACACTGTCGCACGTAATGAAGGATGAGATAAAAGGTAAATATCATAAAAATATAGTTATTTTATCGGGACCAACTCATGCTGAAGAGGTTGCACAAGAGTTACCAACAACAATAGTTGCAGCAGGAGAACTAGAGAATGCAAAAAAAGTTCAAGAGTTATTCAATACTGAGAACTTCAGAGTTTATGTAAGTGAAGATATAGCTGGAGTTGAACTTGGAGGAGCTGTTAAAAACTGTTTAGCAATTGGAGCTGGAATAGCAGATGGATTAGGCTATGGTGACAATGCAAAGGCAGCACTTATAACAAGAGGAATAGCAGAGATGATCAGATTTGGAAAGGTTATGGGAGCAGATGAGCGAACATTTTCAGGTTTAACTGGGATTGGGGACCTAGTTGTAACTTGTGCTAGTCAGCATAGTAGAAATAGATATGTTGGAGAGAGACTTGGAAAAGGAGAACATATAGATGATATTTTAAAGAGTATGGTTATGGTAGCAGAAGGTGTTCCAACAGTTAAAGCTGTATACGCAAAAAAGCTTCAACTAGGAATAAGCATGCCTATTGTCGAAGCAATTTATGGTATTATTTATGAAGGGGCAGATACAAAAGAGAAGGTTAAAGAGTTAATGACAAGGGAATTAAAAGAGGAGTTTTATTAAAAAGAATTGTATTTGAGTAGTTACATGAGCAAAGATCAGAAAAAGCAACACGGAAATTCAAAATAGAAAAAGATAACTAATGAGGTATGGGGTGTATATGACAGAAAAAGATTTAGTTTCGTTTTATCTAGATGATATAAAAGAGTATGAAGTGTTAGACAAAGATGAAGAGGTCTCTCTATTAAAAAGAGCTAAAAATGGGGATATTGAGGCTAGAGAAAGATTGATTTTATGTAATTTGAGATTAGTAGTAAATGTTGCTAAAAAATATGGAAATAAAGGAATGGGGTTTATCGATCTAATAAGTGAAGGAAATTTTGGCTTAATACATGCTATTGAAAAATTTGATGTAGAAAAGGGCTATAGATTTTCAACATATGCTGTTTGGTGGATAAAACAAGCTATCAGCAAAGCTATTATAAGTAAAGGACGAGAGATAAGAATACCATCTTATAAACACGATTTATTAAATAAGATAAATAAATTTATAATGGATGCTGTTATGCTAAAGGGGGATTACCCAAGTATATATGACATTTCAGATGGATTAGGTATAAATTTAGAAAAAGTTCAGGATTTAATGGTTGAATTCCAAGAGACGGTATCTTTAAGTTCGCCGATAGGTGAAGATATTTATTTAGAGGATACAATAGCTAGTGAAACACATAGTGACTTAGAGGATACTATTATAAGAGATATAAGTGCAGAGCAGATAAATGAGATTTTAAATAAACTTAATGAACGTGAAAAACAAATTTTAAAACTTAGATTTGGATTTGATGGAAATCAAATTCATACATTAGAAGATATCGGTCAAAGTTTTAGTATAACGAGAGAGCGAGTAAGACAAATCGAACAAAAAACATTGGAAAAATTAAGAATACGTTATAGTGACTTACTGAAAGGAAACTATTACTATTAAAAGCAAGGAGGTTTAAATTGATTTTAAAAGTTAATAGACTAGAATTTTTAAAAAAAATAAAAATTGTAGAAAAAGCTATAAATGAAAATAAGATAAGGCCTATCATATCTTATGTTTACATTGAGACAAGAGAGAATAAACTTTGGTTTTGTGGTACAAACTTAGAATTGACAATTTCAACTCATATGGAGTGCGAAATATTAAAAGAGGGAAAAGCTGTATTTCAGCATCATTTGGTTGAAGAATATCTTAAAGAGATTAAAGATGAGATTATAACATTAAATATAGAAGAGGATGTTTTGACAATTGAAACGTCAGATTCAGCTTCGGAGTTTATATTAATGAATGCAGAAGAGTTTCCAAAAATTCAAGAGCCAGAGTTAAAAGATGAGGAGTTTGAGTTTAAATTAAAAAAGGTAGCATTAGCGGACTATTTTGATAAAGTAAAATTCTCGGCATCGATGTCAAGTGATAACCTATCAATAAATTGCATCAGATTAGAGATAGAAGAGAATAAAATTAAATTTATATCGACAGATACTTACCGTTTAACATATTTGGAGCACGAGTATTTAGACAACGCTGGAATATTTAAAGTGAGTATTCCTATAAATACAATAGATGCAATGTCTAAATTATTAAGAAATGGAAATGAAGATGAAATTGCATTTACTCAAAAAAATAAACAATTATACTTTAAGCTAGGGAATATCTCTATAGTAAGTAGAGTAATCGATTTACCTTTTCCGAATTATAAAACAATATTAGAAGCTAGTGGATATAATAAAAAATTGCAAATAGATAGAGTTGAATTTGAAAAAATGCTTAAAAGAATTCAAATATTTGTAAAAAATAATTCAGAATCTAAATTTGGAGCTATATTTACACTTTCTAATGGAACAATTGATATTGAAGGAATCGGAGAGATAGCAAAAGCAAAAGAAATTGCAAAAGTAAATTATGAGGGAGATAGTTTAAAAATCTCTTTAAATGTAAAGTTCTTATTAGAGTTTATTCAATCAAGTGATAGAGATGTTATAACATTAGAGTTTACAACATCAAATAGTGCTGTAAGAACAAGAAATATACAAGAAGATAATTATACTTACATAGTGATGCCTTTAGCTTTGAAAGACTAGATAATAAAAACTAGCTTACAGGGTGAGCTAGTTTTTTATTTTGCAAAGAGAAATGCTTTATGGTATAATTTGGATAATATTTTTTCATTTAAGGAGAAATAATGAGCAAATTTTATATCTTAAAAATCATTTATGAACTTCACTATTTCAGGTATTTACTGGAAGAGTTACTATTTAAAAATCACACTGACAATAATAGTGCAAAAAAATTTATCGAATTTAATAACAAAAAAGTATTGAATTATATAAAAAAAACTCAAATAAATAAAATTGCAATATTATTACCTCATTGCATTCAAAAATATGATTGTAATTTAAAAATAACAAATAATGTAGAGAATTGTAAAAAGTGTGGACTTTGTGACATTTCTGAAATTGTAAAGATTCAAGATGAGTTTAGTAATATTAATGTGAAAGTAGCCACTGGAGGAACATTGGCACGAATGTATTTAAAAGAGTATAGACCAAATCTAGTTATAGCTATAGCTTGTAAAAGAGATTTAACTTCGGGAATTCGAGATTCATTTCCAATGCCAGTATATGGCTTATTTAATAGAATAGTGGAAGGACCATGTAAGAATACAAGGGTAGCTGTGAGTGAAATAAGAAAGGTATTAAGAGAGGTGGGGACAAGGTGAGAAAACTTAAACTATTTATAGCTGGAGTTCTAATATGTTCAGGATTGTTAGCTTCTGAAAAAGAAGATATTAAATTCTTAGACGAATTATTTCTTCAAAAAAAATATTCTATGGCACTTCAAGAGTCAAATAATTTTATAACAAAATATCCTCGTTCAAAGTATATCAAAAATATCAGAATAAGAATGGGGCAAGTGTATTATGTAGAAGGAAGATACCAAGAGTCTATAAATACTTTAAATGGATGTTTAAAAGAGTTAAAATTAACTCAAAATGAAACAAATAATATTTATCTATATTTAACTAAATCATATATTGGATTAAAAGATTTTGAGACAGCAACTAAGGCTGCAAACTTAATAAATAAAACTACTGTAGAAGGTAAAAATGATTATGAAGAAGCTCTTTTAGCTGTTGGAAAAGGCTATATGGATAATAAGGATTATATTAGAGCACAAAGAGAACTCACAAGTGCGCTTAGTTTACAGGGAAAAAATTATGAGGATGTTGTTTTAAATCTTGCTTTAGCTGCTTATAATAATTCTCAATATATAAAAACAATTGTTTATTTAGATGAGTATTATAGAGGTGGAAAAGTCGGAATAAATCAGGAATTAGTTGATTACTTATACGGATCTTCATATTACAAAACGAATGAATCAACAAAAGCTCTAAATCATTTTAGAAAAGTGAAAGATAGTAAAAGTAATTCAGAATACAAAACACTATCAATTTTAACGATGATAGAAATTTATTTAAAGCAAGGAAATTCAAAAGAAGCAGAGAGTATATTGTCAACATTGGCTTCTGATCCAAAATTGTATAATATAGCTCTAAAAAGTTTTGGTGACTTTTACATAGTTAGAGGTTCAAATGATAAAGCTTTAGAATACTATAATAAAATTACAAATAAAGATATCGATGTAATATATGGAATAGCTCTTTCACAATATAGAATGAAAGATTATAGAAGTTCATTAGAGAACTTTAGACGATTATACACAACAAAATATAAAAACGAGAGTATATACTATCAACTTTCAATTGAATATTTAAATAAAAACTATAAATGGGTTTTAGGAAATAGAAATTTACTTACAGGATTAAACTTGAAAAGAGAGGAAGAGATTGCAATCAACAATTTAGTTGCAGCATCTGCTTTTGAAGAAGGCGAATTTAAAATAGCTGAAGATTACTATAGAAAAAACAATACTATTGCTCCAACAAAAGAATCTTTATATAGATTAATTGTAACATTGAGCAAAACAAAAGATAGAGGAGCTTTAAACACATCAATATCAGAGTTTAATTCTAAATACCCAGGAGATCAAGAATATAAGAAAAACATAACAATAATAACTTCAGATAATCTTTTAGCTGAAGGTAAAGGTGAAGCGGCAGTAAATTTATATAAAGATTACTTAGCAACAAATAGGGATTCTGATATAGTTTCGAATTTGATTGAAGTTATGATTGCTCAGAAAAAGTATAATGAAGTTATGCAATATTTAAATATGCAAGATGCTTCTTTAGAAAATACATACCAGAAAGGAATTGCTACCATGGGTATGGGACGATATGAAGAAGCGGATATGTATTTTAAGCAGATTGTAAATAATACTCAATCAGCAGACAAAGCACTATATGAAAAAGCTAATTATAATGTAATAAAAAATTATTTCCTTTGGGAAAAATATGAGGACGCTATTTCATCGGGTGAAAGTTATATAGCTGGAGATAATCTTTTTGCTTTAGAAGATGTAGTTGATAAAGTGGCAATAAGTTATTTTAGATTAGATAATCCAGAAAAAGCTAGAGAATATTTTGAAAAATTAAAGTTAGTTTCAAGTATGGGAGATTATGCTCAATTCCAAATAGGAGAAACTTATTATACAGAGAAAAAATATAAAGAAGCTATAGATGCTTATAAGATAAGTGCCCATGAATCAAAAAATCCTGAATACAAAGAAAAAGGTCTTTATTGGCAAATATCTTCATTATATTTATTAAAGGACAATAAAGAGTTTGAAATAAAAAGTAAAGAATTCATAAGTTTATATCCTAACTCAAGATTAAAAGATAATATACTTTTAATGGAGGGAGAGTTATACGGTATTTCTGGAAATAGTTCAAACAGTTTAAAAACTTATGAAAAACTTTATAGTGAGACAAAAGATGAAACATTGAAAGAGAAATCACTTATGAAAGTTATAGAGTTATCTCAAAGTACTAAAAATCTTCAAAAAGAGTTAGAATGGATAAATAAAATAACGAATGATGATAAAAAAAGTTATTATATGGCTAACCATTTACAAAGGGAGAAAAAAATAGAGGAAGCTAAAGTCGAATTTGAAAAGTTAACATCTAGTTCGTCGTATAAAGATTATGCTGCAATAGGTTTAGGAGATTATTACTTTACAAAGAAAGATTATAGTAACGCAAAGCCATATTATGATTCGGTTATTTTACTAGAAAGTAGTGCGTACAAGGATAAAGCTTTATTCCAAGTAGCAAATATAGAAAAAGAAACAGGATTATTAAACGAAGCTGTAAGAAATTATACTAAACTATATCTTTTATATCCAACAAGTGAGTTTGCATTAGAATCAAAAATAAGATCTGCTGAAGCATACGAAGGGTTGAATAGTTTTACAGATGCAATAGCACAGTATGATGAACTTTTAAAAACAGAGAGCAAAAATAAAGATTATTTCTTAGAGAAATTAATTTTCTTAAATTTAAAAATTGAGAAAAAAGATAACGCAAAGAAGTACTATGAGCAGTTAAAAAGAGAGAATGCAAGTCTTTCTGAAAAATACAAAGATTTTTTTAACGGAGGAGAGAACATATGAAAAAATTAGTTATTACAGGATTAATGATTTTATCTTTAGGAGTTTTTGCTAATGAGGATGTTATTATTGACAAACAGGTAACAGGAGTTAATAAGGAGCAATTAGAAAACTATCCAAAAGAAAGTAATGTTCAACTTGAAAAGAAAGTTATAAAAATAGAGGATACAAATATAAATGCAGATAAATTTAAAGATCAAAAACAAGTTATTCAATTAAATGAAAATAATGACTCTTTAAATAAAAGCTTAACAGAAACAGAAACTAAAACTCCAATATGGAAGTATATAATAGGGGTTGTAGCTTTAGTAACATTAGGAATAGCATTATAATAAAATTGCGAGAGAAAAATTAGGAGGTTCTAGAATGTACTGGTTAGTAAATGGTGGAATACTTATGTATTTTATAATTTTTATGTCAATATTAGGTGTTTATGCAATTATTGAAAGAGCGATTTATTTTAAAATGAATGAAAATATAGATATGTCAAGAATAAGACCTATATTACGTAATGCAATTGAAAAAAATGATATTAAAGGAGCTATCACAGCTTTAGGAAATCAAAAAAGTTCAACTGCAAAAGTAATCAAAGAAGTTTTAATCTATTGGTATAAAACAAGAAGTACAAACGTTGAAACTTTAGAGGAAAAGGCAAGAGAAATCGCTTTAGCACAAATTCCAAAGTTAGAAAAAAATATGTGGTTACTATCAGTAGTTGCTCATACGACACCGTTGATTGGACTGTTAGGAACAGTTACAGGGATGATAAAAGCGTTCCAAGCTGTATCGGTACACGGAACAGGAGATGCTTCAGTGTTAGCAAGTGGAATATCTCAAGCTCTATTAACAACAGCAGGTGGATTATTTGTAGCGATTCCATCAATCATTTTATATAACTACTTCAATAAAAAAATTGATGACCAAATAAATGATATGGAAAAAGGTAGTGCGGAACTAATAAACTACTTCAGAAAATAGAGGAGGGGGAGCATGAAACTTAACAGAATTAAAAGAAGATCAGGTAATTCTTTAATCCTTGAATTAACTCCCTTAATAGACGTAGTATTTTTACTATTAATCTTCTTCTTAGTTGCAACAACATTTGAAGATGTAAATAGTAGTATAAAAATAGATTTACCTACATCTACTGTAAAAAGTGCTAAACCAGTTAATGAATTACAGCTTATTATAACTAAAGATAGAGAGTATTTTATAAGTTATAAAGATAAGGGAACAAGTAAGAGAGATAAAATAAATGCTAGAGATATGAAAAATGCTTTAGCTCAGAAGTTAGCAGAATCAGATGATAAAAATGTCATTATAAGTGCAGATAAGAGTGTAAACCATGGTATAATTGTAGAAGCTATGACAGCAGCCAAAGAGGCGGGAGCTATCTCTTTAGATATAGATACAGCTTCGCCTGGAAAGTAGGTGCACATCTATGAAGAGACAAAATAGTGATTTAAAAATACTTATATTATCAATAGTAATAAACCTTCTTATTTTGTTTTTAATCCCGGGAATTAAGATAGATGAAATAGTTGATAAGAAGTTAAAAGTAGGATTAGTAACACTTGAAACGACAACAAAAAAAACGACAACAAAACCGGAACCTAAAAAGAAGGTTACTCCTGTAAAAGAGGAGAAAAAAGAAGAAAAAAAGGTTGTTCCTAAAGAGGAACCAAAACCAATAGAAGCAAAACCAGAAGTAAAAGAAGTTAAAAAGTTATCGTTAGATGATTTAGCTAAAAATATAACAAAAAGAGAAACAGAGTTTTTAGCAATAGATACACCTTCAGCAAGAGAGATAAATAGTGATTTAAAAAATGAACTCTTAGACAAAAAAAGTTTAGAAGAGATTCAAAAAAGACCAACAGTTGATCCAACAAAAGATATAAGAATATCTAAAGATGAAAATGTTTTAGAAAAAACAATGGAGTATCAATTAGATAATAGTTCTAGGGAATTAGCCTTCGAAGGTGAGGGAGAAGAAGAGTTAGGATTTAAGACAATGGTTGAAAAAAATGGAGCTGATGGCTTACCAAGTGGTTATAGGCTTGGAGTTGAAGATGGTGACGTTGTAGCTAGATGGGATCAAAATAATAGAGAACCAAGATATCCGGAAGCGGCTCAATTGAGAGGAATGCAGGGTAGAGTATTATTAAAAATACAAATAGATGAAGCTGGAAAAGTGACATCAGTATTTATAGAAAAGGGTAGTGGAGTTCCAGAGATAAACATGGCTATTGAAGAGATTGCAAGAACTTGGAGAATATATTTAACAAAAAATGGATTAAATATAAAAGGGAATGTAACATTAGAATATAGCTTTAAATTATTGGGGGCTTCTAATTAGAAGTAAAAATTAGAGGATGGTGAAGAGATTTGACTCTTTTAGGATTTAGATTAGAAAATGAATTAAAAGACGAGTTAGAAAGTAATTTTGAAAATGAATTGAGGTTTGCAGAAAATATAAGCTCTTTTATGGAATTATTAAAAGAGAGAAAATATGAAGCAGTTGTGATAGATGAAACAAACTTACAACAAGATGCTTTAGTAAACCTTGTAAAGAAAATTACGGAAACACATAAAAGATCAGTAATTATAATAATGGGAGAAACATCTAATTTAAAATTAGTTGCGGGAGTTATAAAAGCTGGAGCATATGACTATATTTTAAAACCAATTAGTCCGAAAGATGTTAATAAAATCTTAGAAAAAGCAGTTAAAGATCATAAACTTTTAGCTGAAAGAGTGGATAGAAACAAGAATACTGGTGATAAACTGATAGGACAAACGAAAGAGATTGTTGAAGTTTACAAAATGATTGGTAGAGTTTCTAATAGTAGAATACCTGTTCTTGTTGTGGGAGAGAAAGGAACAGGAAAAAGTAGTGTGGCAACTGCAATTCATCAATTTAGTGATTGGAGTTCAAAACCATTTTTAACAGTTAACTGTACTTCTTTCCAAAATAACTTATTGGAGAGAAAACTATTTGGATATGAGAAAGGTGCCTTTGAGGGGGCAGCTTTCTTACAAGTAGGAGATTTAGAGAAAGCCAATGGCGGAACGTTACATTTAGGAAATATTGAATCATTAAGTTTAGATATGCAATCTAAAATTTTATATCTTTTACAAGAGGGTGAGTTCTTCAGAATGGGAGGATCAGAACCGATAGAGATGGATATAAGAATTGTTGCAACAACAAGTGAGAATTTAGAGGAATTAATAAATAAGAAAATGTTTATTGATGAGCTATATAATAAGTTAAAAATATTAGAAATTAACATTCCTCCTTTAAGAGATAGAAAAGATGATATTCCATTTATTATCGATCATTATCTAGCTAGCTGCAACGGGGAGCTACATAAATCAGTTAAGGGTGTTAGTAAACCTGCGATGAAGAAGATAATGAGATATGACTGGCCAGGGAATGTAAATGAATTAAAAAATGCGATAAAATCAGCAGTTGCTCTTTGCAGAGGAAGTTCTATATTAATAGAGGAGTTACCAGGAAATGTAACGGGAAATAAAATCTCTAAAAGAAAAGGAGATAACCAAAGTTGGGTATTGACAGATTGGATAGAGGGAGAACTTTTAGGATTAAAAAACAATAAACAGAATAACTATTATGGGATAATCATATCAAAAGTAGAAAAAGAGTTAATACGTCAAGTTTTAGAGATTACAAGTGGTAAAAAAGTTGAAACTGCTGAATTACTTGGAATAACGAGAAATACATTAAGAACTAAGATGAATAACTATGGCTTAGAGTAAAATCTAAGCCTTAGGAGGAAAAATGCACGTAACATTATATAGAAAATATAGACCTAAAGGTTTTGAAGAGATAGCTGGAGAACATGAAATTGTTCAAACTCTAAAAAACTCTTTAAAATCAAACAGATTAGCACACGCTTATTTATTTACAGGACCTCGTGGTGTTGGAAAAACATCTATAGCTAGATTGATGGCAAAGGGTTTGAATTGTTTGACGAATGGAATAACGGATACACCTTGTAATATCTGTGAAAATTGTAAGGAGATTTCATCAGGAAACTTTTTAGATTTAATAGAGATTGATGCAGCATCAAATAGAGGAATAGATGAAATAAGACAGCTAAAAGAAAAAATAAACTATAGTCCTACAAAAGGTAGGAAGAAAGTTTATATAATAGATGAAGTTCATATGCTAACAAAAGAAGCATTCAACGCCCTATTAAAAACTTTAGAAGAACCGCCAGAACATGTCCTATTTATTTTAGCAACTACAGAACCCGATAAAATATTGCCAACAATTATTTCTAGATGTCAAAGATATGACTTTAAAAGTGTAAATTATAAAGATATGAGAGAAAAACTTTTATATATTGTCAATAGTGAAGGCTATGTAATAGATGAAGCAAGCTTAGTAGCTATATATGAAGCTTCTGGTGGAAGTATGAGAGATTCAATCTCAATACTAGAGAGATTGATGATAAATACAGAAGACAAAACTATTGAAATTGAAAAGACGGAAGATGTTTTAGGAATAACACCTATAAAAATAATAGATCAATTTATTTCAGTTATAGAAAAATCAAATTATTCTGAGGGGATTGAGCTATTAGAAGATATTTGGAAGAACTCTATTGATATAGAATTATTTTTTAAAGATTTAGCAAAAAGATCAAAAGATAGAATGATAAAAGGTGACTTAGATATTCAAAAAGGATTAGAAATAATAGATACAATATACGATATACTATCTAAATTCCGTCATGAAGAGGATAAAAGGCTTGTAGGGTATGTAATTCTGAATAGACTTACAGAGAAGAAAGAAAAAGAGATTATAGTAGAGAAAATAATCGAAAAAGTTCAAGAACCAGTAGAGATATTTGAAAATTCTTTAACAGATAAAATTGAAGAGTCACAAACTATTACAAAATTGTCATATGAAGAGGTAAAAGGTTCGTGGAATAAAATAGTTGATGAAGCGAAAAAAACTAAAATAACATTTGGAGCATTTTTAGTTAAAGCATATTTTAAAGATTTTACAAACAACACTTTAATTGTAGGTTTTTCAAATGATCAAAGTTTTGCTAAAAATATGATGGAATCAGAACCTTATAGATCATTATTCTTAGATGTAGTTAGAAAAGTTTTAAAAACAAAAATTATGATAAAATATGAATTACAAGAGGTTAATAGAAGTAAAGAGAAAGTAGAGGGAGAGGATTTCTCTAAAAAAATAATAGATTTTTTTGGAGGAGAAATAATATAGCTTAACAAAACTCTACCTTTATGGTATAATTATCCTGAATGTATTTAGGAGGAACAATGTTTTTGATAACAGGAGTAATAATAGCAGCCTTATTTTTAGTTTCAACACTGATGCCTTTTCTAAGTTGGGTATTACCTTTTTACAAAATAAAAAAATTAGAAAATGCAGATATGAAAACAAAAATTATAGCAAACATTATAGCTTTAGCTGCTATAGCTTGGGTAGATGTAAACTATCTTATTACTTATATAGGAGTTTTTTGTCTAATAGAATTATTGTATTATTTATTTAAAAAATATGGTGAAAAATTAGGTGAGTTTGATAAAATTTTTATTACGAGTTTGATAGTGGGTTCTTTAGTTTGTGCATATATATATTTTAATAGAGTCGGATTTAATATAGGGTTTGAAAATCTAAAAAATATGTATGTACAAAAGACAACGTTTACTCAATATGAAGTTGATATGGCTTTTAAATTTATGAAAGAGAATTTTATATATTTAATTTTTGCATATATGGGAATGACAGTATTTTTAACAAATTATTTTTTAAATAAAGAAAATTTTATGAATTGGGAAGCATCATATATGTGGCTAATACCGTATGTAATATTGTTCTTTATAAAAGAATACACTCAATTTAAAGGAATAGTTATAGAAAATACAGTAGAAGTTTTAAAGATTATTTATATAATGTATTTTATAAAAATAGTTGCGGGAACATTGAATGAAAAAGTAAAAAAACAATCTTTATGTTTCACAGTAGGAGTTTTCTTAGCGTTAATCTCTCCGGAATTTGCATTTATTTTTGGTGGATTAGCAAGTGGAATAAAAATAAAAATAGTAAAAACAAGAAGATAATTTAGGAGGAATTTTTATGTCAAAGATACAAGTAATTTTAACAGCAGATGTGGCAGGACAAGGAAGAAAAGGAGAAATTGTAAGTGTTTCTGAAGGTTATGCAAAAAACTTCCTATTAAAAAATAATAAAGGTATAGTAGCAACTCCAGAAGAGTTAAAAAAGATAGAGAATAAAAAATTAAAAGATGCGAAAAAAGCAGAAGAAGAAAAGAAAAAATCAATAGAGATAAAAGCTCTATTAGAAAGCAAGAAACTAGCAGTAACTGCAAAAATTGGAGATAACGGAAAGCTATTTGGTGCAATAACTAATAAAGAGATTTCAGCAGAACTAAAAAAAGAGTTTGGATTAGATATTGATAGAAAAAAAATAGAGTGCACTATTAAAAGCTTAGGAGAACACAAAGTAGTTGTAAAATTACATACAGATGTAAAGGCTGAGGTTTTAGTGGTAATAAAAGGATAGTGAAATATGGAAGATATAGAAAAACTTAGAAAAATTCCAAGTAGTTTAGAAGCTGAAAGATCTGTTTTAGGAGGAATATTTTTAAAACCAGATATATTTAGTGAAGTAATAGAGGTAATTCATTCAGCAGATTTTTATAAAATGGCTCATAAAATAATTTTTGAAGTGATGCAAGAGGTTTATAATTCTGGAGAATCAATCGATCCAATTATAGTAATGGATAGATTAAAAAGAAAAGATAAGTTTGATGATATTGGTGGAGAGGCTATATTCTATGAGATAATAGAAGAAGTCCCAACGGCTGCAAATATTTTAACTTATGCAAAGATTATAAAAGAGAAAGCTACTTTAAGAAAACTTGGAGATATAGGAACTAAGATAGTAGAGATGACTTATGAAGGTTACGAAGATGTGGATACTATTTTAGATAAAGCTGAGGGAATGATATTTAAAGTTGCCGAAAGCAAAGAATCAAAAGATATAATAAGCTTAAAAGAAGTGGTAACTAATGAGTTTGAAAGATTAGAACAACTTCTTCAAAATAAAGGTGTAACAACAGGAATATCAAGTGGATTTAAACATTTTGATGAAATGACTAGTGGATTCCATCCATCAGACTTAGTAATTCTTGCAGCAAGACCATCAATGGGTAAGACAGCCTTTGCACTTAACTTAGCTTTAAATGCAGCAATGAAGGCTGGTAAAGGCGTTTTAGTATTCAGTCTAGAGATGTCTAGCTCACAATTATTACAAAGACTTCTAGCAATAGAAGCTGGAATAGGATTACAAAAAATAAGAAATGGTTTCTTAGGTGAAGATGATTGGGGAAAATTAGGAATAGCTAGTGGAAAATTAGCGAATGCTGAAATCAATATAGCAGATGTTCCGAATGTAAATGTTTTAGAGATTAGATCGATTGCTAGAAGATTAAAAGCTGCAGGAAGATTAGATATGATCTTAATAGATTATCTACAACTTATAAAAGGAACAAGTGGAAAATCAGATAATAGACAGCAAGAGATTTCAGATATTTCGAGATCTCTAAAAGGTATAGCAAGAGAATTAGATATCCCAATAGTAGCTTTATCACAGCTATCTCGTGCTCCAGAACAAAGAGCTGATAGAAGACCAATGCTATCGGATTTAAGAGAATCAGGAGCAATTGAGCAAGATGCGGATATGGTTGTGTTTTTATATAGAGATGATTACTATAATGATGAATCAGAGCAAAGAGGTATAACTGAAGTTATTATAGGGAAGCAAAGAAATGGACCGGTTGGTACTGTGAACTTGAAGTTCTTCCATGAAATTACAAAGTTTGGAGATTACACAACTAAGGTTGAATAGAGAAAGGTGAGAGAAAAGAATGAAAAGAGCAGAATTATTAGCTCCAGCAGGAAATATGGAAAAGTTAAAAATGGCTTTCCACTATGGAGCAGATGCAGTATTCTTAGGTGGAAAGATGTTTAACTTAAGAGCTGGAAGTCATAACTTTAATGACGAGGAATTAAAAGAGGCAGTAGATTATGCACACTCTATGGAGAAAAGGGTGTATGTGGCATTAAATATAATACCTCATAACGATGAACTAGATTTATTACCAGATTATGTAATGTATCTAGAGAAAATTGGAGTAGATGGAGTTATAGTTGCAGACTTAGGAGTATTCCAAGTTGTAAAAGAACATACAAACTTAAACATAAGTGTAAGTACTCAAGCAAGTAATACAAACTGGCGTTCAGTAAAAATGTGGAAAGATTTAGGAGCTAAAAGAGTAGTTTTAGCAAGAGAGATTTCATTAGATAATATAGCTGAAATTAGAGCTAAAGTACCTGATATTGAGCTAGAAGTATTTGTGCATGGAGCTATGTGTATGTCTATTTCAGGAAGATGTCTATTAAGTAACTATATGACTGGTAGAGATGCTAATAGAGGAGATTGTGCTCAATCATGCAGATGGAAGTATAACTTAGTTGAAGAAACTAGACCGAATGAATATATGCCTGTTTATGAAGATGAGAGAGGAACTTATATATTCAACTCGAAAGATTTATGTACAATAGAAATAATAGATAAGATTCTAGATTTAGGTGTGGATTCACTTAAAATAGAGGGAAGAATGAAGGGTATTTATTATGTTTCAAATGCTGTAAAAGTATATAAAGACGCATTAAATAAATACTATTCTGGAGAGTATGAATACGATCCGACTTGGATGGAAGAGATTCAATCAACTTCAAATAGATCATATACTCAAGGATTCTACCATGGGCAACCAGGAGAAGAAGCTAATAACTACAACGACAGAAATTCATATAGTCAAACTCATCAATTAGTTGCAAAAATTGAGGAGAAGATTGGAGATAATGAATACGTATTAGGTATTAGAAATAGAGTTTTAGAAGGTGAGTCTTTAGAGGTTATAACAACTTCAGGAAAACCAAGAGTTATAACTATGCCAAAAATGACATTAATAACTAAATCTGGAGAAGAGGAAGTAGCAGCAGCTAATCCAAATTCAGTTGTAAGAGTAACTTTAGATGGTGGATTTGAAGCCATGGATATGATTAGAAGAGTTAAATAATAGTAAATAAAAAAGAGGCATTGCCTCTTTTTTATTTTAATTAGTAACTACTCAGCTAGTAACTAATAAAGTTTAATAGGAAAGATACTTTTTTCAAATTA